>NZ_JBFUJE010000040.1:0-18136 GCF_056401535.1 Luteibacter sp. P4_E6
ATATGTACATCTCCTGCTTGCCCTGCTTCACCTTGTACAGCGGCGGCAGGCCGATGTAGACGTGTCCGCGCTGGATCAGCTCGGGCATCTGGCGGTAGAAGAAGGTGAGCAGGAGCGTGCGGATATGGGATCCGTCCACGTCCGCATCGGTCATGATGATGATGCGGTGGTAGCGCAGCTTGTCCGGGTTGTATTCGTCCTTGCCGATGCCCGTGCCCAGCGCGGTGATCAGCGTGCCGACTTCAGCAGACGAGATCATCTTGTCGAAGCGAGCCTTCTCGACGTTGAGGATCTTGCCCTTCAACGGAAGCACGGCCTGGGTGCGACGGTTACGACCCTGCTTGGCCGAGCCACCTGCGGAGTCACCCTCGACCAGGAACAGCTCGGACAGCGCCGGATCCTTCTCCTGGCAGTCGGCGAGCTTGCCGGGCAAGCCGGCGATATCCAGCGCACCCTTGCGGCGGGTCATTTCGCGGGCCTTGCGAGCCGCGTCGCGGGCGCGGGCAGCGTCCACGGCCTTGCCGGCAATGGCCTTGCTCTCGCCCGGATGCTCCAGCAGGAACGTGGCCAGCTTGTCGTTGATGACTTGCTCGACCGCGGTCTTCACTTCGCTGGAGACCAGTTTGTCCTTGGTCTGCGAGGAGAACTTGGGGTCAGGCACCTTCACCGACAGCACCGCGATCATGCCTTCGCGCATGTCGTCGCCAGACAGGGCGACCTTGGCGTTCTTGGCCAGGCCTTCCTTCTCGATGTAGTTCTGCAGCGTGCGGGTAAGCGCCGCGCGGAAACCGGTGAGATGGGTGCCGCCATCGCGCTGRGGRATGTTGTTGGTGAAGCAGAACATCGTTTCCTGGTACGCGTCCGTCCACTGCATGGCGACTTCGACCGTGATGCCTTCGCTCTCGGAGCTGAAGCTGATCACGTTCGGGTGCAGCGGGTTCTTCAGCGCGGACAGATGCTGCACGAAGGACTTGATGCCGCCCTCGTACGCGAAGATGTCCTTGCGCTCGTTGCGCTCATCCACCAGCTCGATCGTGACGCCGGAGTTGAGGAACGCCAGCTCGCGCAGGCGCTTCGCCAGGATGTCGTAGTGGAACTCGATGTTGTTGGTGAACGTCAGGTGGCTAGGCAGGAACCGAACCATCGTGCCGCGGCGGTTGGTGTCGCCGAACACGGAAATCGGGGCCACCGGGTCGCCGTGGGCGTATTCCTGGCGGTTTTCCTTGCCGTCGCGCCAGATCGTCAGCCACAGCTTTTCGCTGAGCGCGTTGACCACGGAGACGCCGACGCCATGCAGGCCGCCTGAGACTTTGTACGAGTTCGCGTCGAACTTGCCGCCGGCGTGGAGCACGGTCATGACGACTTCCGCCGTCGACCTGCCCTCTTCCGGATGGGTTTCCACGGGAATGCCACGGCCGTTGTCGGCCACGCTGACCGAACCGTCCTGGTGGATGATGACCGTGACGTAGTCGCAGTAACCGGCCAGGGCCTCGTCGATGGCGTTATCGACGACTTCGAAGACCATGTGATGCAGACCGGTGCCATCGTCGGTGTCGCCGATGTACATGCCGGGGCGCTTACGGACGGCATCCAGTCCCTTGAGGACCTTGATGCTGCCGGAGTCGTAGGCGTTCGAATTGGTCGGATCGAGAGGTTCGTTCATGCGATGCCTGGTGATGGCGCAGGTTTCGGTCCCGGGCGGCGCGGAAGGGCCCGGGACAGTCAATCGATTATAGCAAAGCCGAGACGACACCCTGTTCCACGTGGAACACAGTCACTGGCTGCTCGATGAGGGCGGACGGAATCTCGGTTCCCGTCACGAAGACCTGAACGTCGCGGCCTAGAAGCTGCGCGACTACCCACTCTTGATGGGTACGATCGAGCTCGGATGCAAGGTCGTCAAGGCAGACGACAGGCCACTCTCCGCGGATTTCGGCGTGCAGCGAGGCCTGACCAAGAAGGCACGCCAGGGCACACAACTTCTCCTGCCCGCGGGAGAGGTGTTCGCGTAAGGGGGCGTGCTCGAAACTGATCGTGAAGTCGGCGCGATGCGGGCCGACCGTGGTGTGGCCCCGACCCAGGTCGCGGAAGCGGCGCTCGGACAGGGTAGCCAGCAGATTCGCTGCCTCGTCCCAGCCTGGCTTGTAGCGGAGGCTGAATTCGCCGAGCTCGGGCAGCACGTTTTCCATGAAGCTCTGGATGTGTGGGAGAAGCCTGGCGATGTAGTCACGCCGAAACAGGGTGATGGCCTCCCCTGCTCCCGCTAGCTCCGATTCCCAAGGTTCGATGAGACTGGCCTCTACGGTGCCGCCGTTTCGCAGGAGCGCATTGCGCTGCTTGAGCGCACGCTGGTATCGGCGCCACTGGCCGACGAAAGAATGTTCCACGTGGAACAGACCCCAATCCAGGTAGCGCCGACGCTCGTCGGACGCCCCGGCAATCAAGTCGTGCGAGCCCGGTTCAAAACACACCACGGCGCACTCCTGAACCAGGGAGCCCAGCGAAGCCGCCGTATCACCGTCGACCCGGGCAACCCAACGTCCACTCTCCCGCCCTAGCCCGAGGCGCCGGATCCTACCGTCGTCCGAATGCACTTCCGCGAAAACGGAAAGCGCCGTAGCACCCCGCTTCAACAGTACGTCGCGAGACCCTGCCCGGAAGGAGCGGCCATGCGAAAGCAGATAGGCCGCTTCCAGAACACTGGTCTTTCCGGCGCCGTTGGCCCCGATGAACACGTTGATCCCCGCAGCCGGTGACAGTGTCACCCCTTCGAGGCAACGCAGACCGGCGATTCTCAGCGACTCGAACTTCATGCCAAATACGTTCCCGTCCAAAACGAACGACGCCGGGGTGTCGAAGACATCCCCGGCGTCGTGGGCCGAACTCTAGCTTGCCTTGCCGTCAGAGGCGAAGCGGCATCACCACATGGCGTGCTTCTTCGTTGCCCTCTTCCTGGAGCAGGCAGCTGGACTGGGCGTCACGAAGGTTGATACGGACCTTGTCGCCACGAAGTGCGCTCAACGCGTCGAGCAGATAGCCCACGTTGAAGCCCACGGCGAGATCGTCGACCACGGTTTCCGCTTCGACTTCCTCCTGGGCCTCTTCCTGCTCAGGGTTGTGAGCAATGATCTTGATACGGCCGGGGGTCAGCTCGAGCTTTACGCCGCGATACTTCTCGTTCGACAGGATGGCGGCGCGCTGCAGCGCGCTCTTCAGCACATCACGCTCGATCGTGGCCGTTTTGTCGGCACCGAGCGGAATGACTGCCTCGTAATCCGGGAACCGGCCGTCGATGAGCTTCGAGGTGAACGTGACACCACCGCGACGGACGCGCAGATGGTTGCGACCGAACTCGAGCTCGACCATGCCTTCACCGGACTCGAGCAGGCCCACCAGCTCATTCACGCCCTTGCGGGGAATGATGATCTGGCGGCGAGCGGAAACGGAGCTTTCCAGCTTGGTCTCCTTCAGCGCCAGGCGGTGTCCGTCGGTGGCGACGCAGCGCAGCGTGTGCTCCTGGAGATCCAGCAGCATGCCGTTGAGGTAATAACGGACGTCCTGGTTCGCCATCGCGAAGGCGGTGCGGTCCATCAGGTCGCGAAGAACTTCTTCCGGCAACGAGACGCGCTCGACCAGTTCGATTTCATCGACGGTCGGAAATTCCGTCGCAGGCAGCGTAGCCAGCGTGAAACGGCTGCGGCCGGCATTGAGCGCGATGCGTTCGCCGTTGAGCTTGATATCGATCTTCGCACCGTCAGGCAGTGCGCGAACGATATCGAAAAGCTTGCGGGCCGGAATCGTGATCTCGCCTTCCTGGACCGCGTCAGCGGCTGTGGTGGCGACCATCTCGACTTCGAGGTCGGTACCGGTAAACGAGACCTCGCTACCGGAGGCGCGAACCAGAAGGTTGGCCAGTACAGGCAGGGTCTGACGACGTTCTACGACGCCTACGACTTGCTGCAGAGGTTTGAGCAGAACTTCCCTCTGGATGCTGAATTGCATGCGCCCCTTCTCCTGCTTTTAAGTTTTAAGATTTTATAGTGGTTGTAGTAGGGCCGGTGGATATCTGGAGAAGCCTGAATTTCTAATATATTTCAGATGCTTATCGGTTGATATCGACTGGGCCTAAGAGGCGGTGCCATGTGTGTAGCTTGTGGATAACTTCGAGGGTCAAAACCATCCTCTGTCCATCCACCTATTATCCACAGGTTCTCAGCCCGTCAATATGCGGATGAGCTGTTCCCAATCCTGACGCATACGAACGTCCTTTTCGCAGAAACCGCGGATGGTGCGGCAGGCATGGAGAACCGTCGTGTGGTCGCGACCACCAAAGGCTTCACCGATCTCCGGAAGGCTGTGGTCGGTCAGTTCCTTGGAAAGCGCCATGGCTACCTGCCGGGGACGCGCCAGGGAGCGCACACGGCGTTTGGAGAGCAGGTCGGACAGACGCACCTGGTAGTAGTCGGCCACCATCTTCTGGATGTTGGGCACGGTCACGGCCTGGGCATGCGTGTTCAGCAGATCGCGCAGGGTCTCCTCTGCGAAATCCGTCGTAATCGGCTTACGGTAGAAGTTGGCGCGAGCCGCCAGCGTGTTGAGGGCGCCCTCGAGGTCGCGCACGTTGGAGCGGATGCGCTTGGCCAGCAGCATCGCAACGTCCTCCGACACTTCCATGCCCTTGTCGGCCGCCTTGGACAGAAGAATGGCAGCGCGCGTTTCGAAGTCAGGCGGCTCGATCGCCACCGACAGGCCCCAGCCCAGGCGCGACTTCAGCCGCGGCTCCAGCTTGTCCAGTTCCTTCGGATAGCGGTCGCAGGTAAGAATGATCTGCTGCTTCGCTTCGAACAGGGCGTTGAAGGTGTGGAAGAACTCTTCTTGCGTCGTGTCCTTGCCGGCGAAGAACTGGATATCGTCGATCAGCAGCGCATCCACGGTACGGAAGCGACGCTTGAACTCGTCCATGTTCTTCTGCTGCAGCGCTTTCACCATGCCACTGACGAACTGCTCCGAGCGCAGGTAAAGCACCTTGGCGTCCGGATTGTTCTGCATGAGAAGGTTGCCGGCCGCATGCATGAGATGTGTCTTACCCAGACCCGTACCGCCATAGAGCAGCAGCGGGTTGTAGGCGCGACCAGGATTCATGGCCACCTGCATGGCCGCCGCTTTGCCTAGCTGGTTCGACTTGCCTTCCACGAACGTATCGAACGTGTAATGYGGATCCAGGTTGTGCACGTGGGGCGCTTCCGGCGCCGCCTCGCGGGCAGGCCGTGCCGGTGCGGCCGCCGGCGACGACGCCACGGGACGCTGGGGAGCCGGTCGTCCGCCGGACGAGCCCACTTCCAAGCGCACGGGCACCGGGTGCCCGAGGAGGTGTTCGGCGATCGTCTGGATCTGTTTCAGGTATTCATCGCGGACAGTGTCCAGCGAGTACGGATTCGGGGCGTAAAGATGCAGCCCGCTGGCGTCTTCCCTGGCCTGCAACGGCATTAACCAGGTCTGGACGTCCTCGGCGCTCAATTCGCCTTCAAGACGCTCGAGACAGCGCCTCCAAAGATCACTCATCGGGTATTCTTGCCACAGAAAGGGCGCTTGCGCGCGGGGTGGACGACGAAGTCTACCAGCGTTCCGCCCCTGCCTCGGGGTTCGCCTGGCCGGACCGCCGCAGTTCTTGCGCGGCCAAGCGGTTGACACTTCAGCGGAATGTCGGCCATACTTTCCGGCCATATTCATTCTTCACCCGGATTAAGAGTCATGAAGCGGACTTTCCAGCCCAGCAAGCTCAAGCGCGCCCGCACCCACGGCTTCCGCGCCCGCATGGCGACGGCCGATGGTCGCAAGATCATCAATGCCCGCCGCGCGAAGGGTCGCAAGCGCCTGATCCCGTAATCGGTTCGTCTGTCGTGCGAGCCGCAGCCATGCCGCGCGAAGCGCGGCTCCGCCGCGCCGCCGACTTCGCAGCCTTGCGAACAGTCAGCGGACGCCTTGGCGGCCGCTGTTTTCTTTTGCGCTTCGGAAACAACGATGTCGACACGGCAAGGCTAGGCCTCGCCATCTCCAAGCGCTGTTCCAAGCGCGCGGTCGACCGTAACCGGATCAAGCGCCTGGCACGTGAGGCGTTTCGCCGCGCGCGCATCGCCCTACCCCACGTCGACATCCTGGTCATGGCGCGCGACAGCGCGGTCAAAGAGACCGGCGAAGCCCTGTTGGCCGAGCTCGACATGCTCCTGCGCAAGGTCCGGCCGTTGAAGCGCGAAGGCGCCGACGGCACAATCGCGCGTTGACCTTCTTCTCACCGTCGTCCCCGTCTCTCCCGGCCAGCTGGCTGAGACGTCATCCGGATCTGGCCCTGCAATGAATCAAACGCGCACGCTCCTCTTCTTCGCGCTCATGTTCGTGGCGTATCTCTTGTGGACCGAGTGGGAGAAGGACTACGTCCACCCGCCGGCTCCCCCCGCTCCGACGGGCCAGACCACGGCCGGACAGGCCGGTGCCGATGCCGCCGTACCCGGCGCGACGAACCCCGCCGGCGTGCCGAACGAATCCGGCGCACCGGTGGAAGGCAAGGCCGAGTTGGTCACGCTCTCTAACGATCTGCTCCGCCTGACCATCGATACCCGCGGTGGCAGCATCGTTCGATCGGAACTGCTCGCTTATCCGACCGAGCCGGAAACCAAGAAGAACCCGACCTCCCCGCCGGTCCGCCTCCTCGACGACGAAGGCGCGCACTTCTTCGCCGCCCAGGACGGTCTGGTCAGCAGCACCGGTGCCGCGCCGGACCATCGCGCGCTGTTCCACGCCGAGAAGACCGAGAACATCCTTGCCGATGGCCAGAAGACGGTCAGCGCCGAGCTGACCTGGACGGACCCGTCCGGCGTGAAGGTGGTCAAGCGCTATACCTTGAAGCGTACCGACTACGTGGTCGACCTCGACCAGCACATCGAGAACGGCTCGGCGGCGATGTGGAACGGCAATGCCTACCATCAGCTGCAGCGCGTACCGGCTGAGAAGGTGAACTGGTTCAAGGCTTATACCGATCCGGCGCAGCACAGCTTCTTCGGTGCCGCCTGGTATAGCCCGGAAAGCAAGTTCGAGCCGCTGCCCTTCGCCGACTTCACCAAGAAGCCGCTCAACCACCAGATCACCGGTGGCTGGGTCAGCATGCTGCAGCATTACTTCTTCGTGGCCTGGATTCCGCCGGCCAACGAGGCCGTGACCTACACCAGCAATATCGTCGATCCGAACTCCGCGACGCCGCGTTATCTCGTGCGCGCCTTCGGTCCGGCGATCCAGGTCGCTCCGGGTCAATCCGCCGACAGCGTTGCGCGCCTGTATATCGGCCCGAAGCTGCAGGGCACGCTCGACGTCATCGCGCCGGGCCTGGAACTGACCAGCAACTATGGCTGGTTCACCATCATTGCCCAGCCGCTGCACTGGCTGCTCTCGCAGCTTCATGCGATCAGTGGCAACTGGGGCGTGGCGATCATCCTGCTCGTGTTGCTGATCAAGGCTGCGCTTTACAAGCTCACCGATGCGCAGTTCCGTTCGGGAGCACGCATGCGCAAGCTGCAGCCGCGCGTCGCCGCGCTCAAGGAGCGTTACGGCGACGACCGCGTGAAGATGCAGCAGGCGATGATGGAGCTGTACAAGAAGGAGAAGGTGAATCCGATGGCAGGCTGCCTGCCCATCCTGATCACCTTCCCGATCTTCATCGGCCTGCTCCGCGTGTTGTCGGAATCCATCGAACTGCGCCATGCGCCGTTCTTCGGTTGGATCCACGACCTTTCCGCGCCGGATCCCTTTTACGTACTGCCCGTGCTGTACTTCATCGTTACCCTGCTCACGCAGCGCATGATGCCGACGGCGGGCATGGATCCGGCCCAGGCCAAGATGATGAAGGTCATGCCGCTGATCTTCGGTGTCTTCTTCGCCTTCTTCCCCTCGGGCCTCGTGCTCTACTGGACGATCAACGGTGCGACCAGCCTGCTCCAGCAGTGGTACATCAACCGCAGCGTCGACCGGGCCGAGATCAAGGCCAAGACCGCATAACCCCTGAGCGGCGCGTCGAAAGACGCGCCGCTTCGCTATTGAAGGTACGGCAATGAATCACGGCGACGACACCATCGCGGCCATCGCTACCGGCGCCGGCGCGGCTGGGGTCGGCGCCGTTCGCGTTTCGGGGCCGTTGGTTCCTGCCATCGCCAAGGCATTCCTCGGTCGCGACCCTGTACCGCGGCACGCGCACTTCGCTGCGTTTCGCGACGGCCATCGCGAGCTGATCGATCGCGGGATTCTGCTGCACTTTCCGGGGCCCGCCTCGTACACCGGTGAGCATGTGCTCGAGTTGCAGGGGCATGGCAGTGCGGTGCTTCTCGACGCCCTGCTTCGTCGTTGCATCGAACTCGGCGCACGTCTGGCGCGACCGGGTGAATTCACCGAACGCGCGTTCCTCAATGGGAAGCTCGACCTCGCGCAGGCGGAAGCTGTGGCCGATGTCGTAGCGGCGACATCGGAGGCAGGCGCGCGCGCTGCCTTACGTTCGATGGAAGGCGTGTTCTCTGCACGTGTCGACGCCTTGCTTGCGGAGATGATTGCGCTTCGCGTGCATATCGAAGCGGCGATTGATTTTCCTGAAGAGGAAATCGACTTTCTTGCCGATCCCGTTATCGGCGAACAGCTCACGTCATTGCGTGCGAATCTCGATGCGCTGCTCGTGGAGACGCGCCGTGGCGTTCGACTTAATGACGGCATCACGGTAGCTATCGTCGGTCGGCCGAACGCGGGCAAGTCGAGTCTGATGAATGCTCTCGCGGGACAGGAACGCGCCATCGTTACCGACATCGCTGGTACGACGCGTGATGTGCTCCGTGAGTCCATCAGTATCGATGGCGTTACGCTCGAGCTGGCCGACACCGCAGGCCTGCGCGACTCGGTGGATGTCGTCGAACGGGAAGGGATCCGACGCGCACGTGCACAGCTTGAGCGATGCGATGTTGCTCTCCTCGTCACTGACGCCGAGCACGCCGCCTTGGATCTCGCGTTCTTTGAAGGCACACCGACGCATGCGTCACGCTTAGTCATAGTCAATAAGATCGATCTGGCCCAAGCATCGGCACATCGGGAATCCCACGAAGGCTACGACGCGCTGTGGCTGTCTGCGTTGACCGGCGATGGCCTTGACGCACTGCGATCAATGTTGAGAGACCTCGCGACGGCTGGCGCGGGTGACGGTGCCTTCAGCGCGCGACGTCGTCATGTCGTGGCGCTCGAATGGGTTCGTGACCATCTGTCGCGCACCGCGGATGCGCTGCATGGATCGCATGCTGGAGAGCTTGCTGCGGAAGAACTTCGTCAGGCGCAGCAAGCACTGGGTGAGATCACCGGAACGTATTCATCGGATGATCTTCTTGGGGCGATCTTTAGTTCGTTTTGTATCGGGAAGTAACGAGTTCCGTCTAAACGCAAGGAAGGTACTGAGTCGTGTCATCCAAGCTCGAAACCGCGCCCGGGGAGACGCACGAATCAAAATGGACAAGATCGAGGATCCTGACGATATATCTCTGCGTCCTGGGTACTCTGTTGATCCCGATCTAGATCCCCCGGATGCAGAAATTTCATGATTCCGGACAAAAGCGAGCTCAAGAGATTGAAGCCCTGGGTCGTTCCCTTCCGCATCACGATGCTGAGCGGATATCTCGCGTTTATGTGCTGGCTTTGCGTGTACGGCTTAGCGTCCCTCTTCGTCCTTGTGACCTCGCGAGCTGACGCGCCGATCACCGCGCCGATTCACGTGGTCCGAACATCGGGCCGTTGTCCGATGAGATATTCGTTCTTCGACCCAGCTATTCAGCGCCGTGTAAACAAATGCGGCTGGCCCTTCGCTCAACCGGTCTCCGGCGATATCGCACGTATCGATCAATCGGTCGGTCCGTTCGGCATGCTTCTTCTGTCGGTTGGCCGCGAGCAGTGAACGACGTAAGTAGCTACGCGTGAACGACGGTTGCCTCTGGGGGGATCTCTCGCAAACGAGAAAGGAATTCCTCAAGGATCGGCGACGTATTGCTCCTGCTATACCCCACGACGAGATCCAGCATCGGCGGATTCTTCAGCGGCCGACTGGTCACCGACCAAGGCATAAGGTCCTGGATGTACGCGGGGATCAATGCGAGCCCGCGCGTCGATGCCACGAGTGACATCACCATGGCAGGATTGTCGACACCTTGCGTCGGTTCAATCGCAACACCCGATCGTTCGAGGTAATGATCGATAACCCCGCGAAGCACCTTCGCCTTGTTCGCCATCGCGACATACGGCTCGCCGATCATGTCCTTCGGCTCGACCATCTTCCGCTTCGTCAGCCTGTGATCGCTCGGCATGAGCATCACCAACTCCTCCTGACCGATAACGCGATACTCGAGATCGTAATCCGGCTCGGCTCGCATGAAGGCGAGATCGAGTCGTCCGCGTGCGACGGCATCGGCAAGATCCGGCGAGTAGTCACTCGACACCGTGACATCGACGGTCGACATGTCCTGATGTAGCAACTGCATCGCACGAGGCAGCCACTTCATCTCGAGGCCGGTGAGGAAGCCGAGCGCGAACCGCCGCTTCGAAGGTAACGCTGCTCGACGCGCAGCTTCGACGGCGGCATCCACCTGGCTCAACGCCAGGCGCGCGTGATCGATGAATGCCCTTCCTGCCTCGGTGAGGACGACACCTCGCGCGCTACGCGTGAGCAACGCGACGCCGACCTGATCCTCGAGGTCGCGTATCTGCCGGCTGAGCGAGGGTTGCGATGTATGCAGCCGCTTCTCGGCGGCCTCGGTGAGGCTGCCCGTTTCAGCCACGGCGATCAGGTACCGCAGGTGCCGCAGTTCCATGAGCCCATGCCTCGAAGGTATGCCTACCAGCTTACAAAGTCTTTTTCAGACGCGCCAGAGCGGCCTAGATTGTCCACCAAGCCGCCGGTAGACCCCTTCGTCGCTCCCGCCGGCAAGCCTGATCCATTCAATAGCCATAACTTTGAGGAATACGTCATGAGCAACCAAATCTTCGATCTCACCGGCAAGACCGCCCTGGTGACCGGTGCTTCGCGTGGTATCGGCAAGGCCAGCGCCCTGGCCCTCGCCAAGGCAGGTGCACAGGTGCTCGTGCACTTCAGCCGCGGCGAACAGGAGGCCCAGGCCGTCGTCGACGAAATTCGCCAGGCCGGCGGCAAGGCAGAGAAAGTCGGTGCGGACCTCCGTGCCGCGCAGGGGCCGCACGAACTCGCCGCCAAGGTCCGAGAGATCATCGGTGGCCGACTCGACGTCCTGGTCGCCAATGCAGGCATCGCTGTCTCCGCGACAATCGAGGACACCACCGTCGAAAACTTCGACGACCTCTTCGCCGTGAACGTTCGCGCCCCTACTTCCTCGTGCAGCAGCTCCTTCCGGTGATGTGCAAGGACAGCAGTGTCGTGCTGCTTTCATCGCTCGCCGCCAAGTCCGCTGTCGGCACGTTGTCGGCTTACTCCGCGACCAAGGGCGCCATCGACACGCTTGTAAAGCACTTTGCGTCGGCACTGGGCGAGCGCGGCATTCGCGTCAACGCCGTTGCACCGGGCGTGGTTCCCACCGATATGTCGAGCTTCGCCAAGAGCGACGAAGGTCGTGACTTCACGCTGAGCATCCAGGCGCTGAAGCGCATGGCCACCGCCGACGATATCGCCGACGTGATTACCTTCCTTGCGTCTGCTGCGTCGCGCTGGGTGACGGGTGAAACGCTGCACGTGGATGGTGGCTCCAAGCTCTGAGGAGATTGCTAGGGGCGGCTGAGAGCATCGCCGCTGAAGCGGCTCCCACAGGGAGCGGCCCCACAGGAAGCGGCCCCACAGGAAGCGGGGCCGACACGATTGATGTGGGTCGCACATAAGTCAAAGCGGAAATGAATGGCTACTGCGGCTGCCTGGTCATCGCTAACTTGTCTTCAACGAAATGCGCCGCTGGCCCCGACTAACGGGGMGGCGGCTAACTCACCGAGGACACACCATGAAAATCAGCGGCAATACCATCTTCATCACGGGCGGCGGTTCGGGCATCGGTCGCGGTCTCGCCGAAGCTCTTCACGCCAAGGGCAACAAGGTCATCATCGGCGGACGTCGTCGCGGCCATCTCGATACCGTCGTCGCGGCGAACCCGGGCATGAGCGCCGTACAGCTCGATGTCTCTGATGTCGCCGACATCGAGCGGGTCGCAAAACAGCTTATTGCGGAATTCCCGACACTCAACGTGCTGATCAACAACGCGGGCATCATGGAACTCGACCGTGCGGTCGGTCGCCTGGACGATGCGCAGATGGTGTCGACGATTACCACCAACCTGATGGGCCCGCTGCGCCTGACTTCGGCCCTCATCGACCATCTCAAGAAAAAGCCCGATGCGACGGTGATCTACAACAGCTCGGTGCTTGCCTTCGTGCCACTCGCCTTCACGGCCGTCTATTCCGCCACCAAGGCCGCGCTGCACTCGTACGTTCTTTCGCAGCGCTTCCTGCTCCGCGAAGACGGCGTCAAAGTGCTCGAGATCGCTCCGCCGTGGGTTCGCACGGAACTGATGAATAGTCAGGAAGCTGAGCTAGCCATGCCGCTCGATGAGTTCATTGCCCAGACCATGGCCGTGCTGGAGACGGACGCAGACGAGATCCTCGTTGAAGGCGCACGCCCCCTTCGCAACAACGCGGGCCCCGCGGAGCACGGGCTCGTCGACGGCTTCAATACGCAGGTATCGAGCATCTTCGGCGGCGGTTGATAACGGAAGGCCGCCCGTCAGTAGGGCAGGCGGCCAAGACCGGCATCGATGGCTAACTCCGCGATGAGATGATCGACGACGGCGCGCGCGGCGGCGCGTGTCGCTCGTCCGAGCGGAAAGTACGCAAAGACGGGTATTTCCTCGGTGCGCCAGTCGGTGAGTATCTGAACCAGTGAGCCATCGGCGAGCTCGCGCCGACATGCCCAACCTGTCGTCGACGTAATGCCCATGCCGGAAACAACGGCGGCGACCGCGCCTTCGCTCTCGTTGGTGCTGAAGTGCGAGCCGAGCTCAATCGTCCTGACGTCATCGTCGCGCTCGAACCGCCAACCCCTGGGCACCATCGACGCGGGTCCGGAAACAATGCGATGGCTGACGAGGTCGTCGGGAGAGGTGGGCGTTCCCGCTGTCGCGAGGTACGCAGGCGACGCGATGATCACCCTCGGAATCACGGCCAGCTGCTTGATCGTGCCGCTCGCGTCTGGCTTCGACCCGACGCGGATCGCGACATCCACGGCATCGCGCACGAGATCCTGACGACGGTCCTCGAGCAGGAGCTGGAGTTCCACGTTGGGGTACCTGGTCGAAAACGATGCAAGGCGCGGAATGATCTCGCGTATGGCGATGCTCAGTGACATGCTCATGCGTATGAGGCCGCGAAGGTCACCGCCGTCGCGCACACTGTGCTCGGCGTCGTCGAGCGCGAGCAGGATCGGCTCCATGCGCGCGAGAAATTCCGAACCGGTCTCCGTCGGGACCACGGCACGCGTCGTCCTTGAAAGCAGACGTACCCCGAGGTCCGATTCAAGGTCTGCGATGATCCGCGAGGCCTGCGACTGCGACAGCCCGCACTCGCGCGCTGCAGCAGAGAAGCTGCCGAGCCTGGCGACACGCGTGTACAGCTTGAGCGCGAAGATGTCTTTCATGCCGGAATCCCGAACCCCGCGGATTGAGGTCTCGCCTGCATGGAAGATAGCGGAATCCGAGCGCTGCCGGTCAGTCACCGGCCTAATCCTGTTCGGGACCAGCTTCCCGGTTACAGCGCCCGGTACATGAGCAGGTCGCGCTGGGCGTCGCCACCGACTTGGAAAATATGCTCACCCACTTCGACGAAACCGAACTTCGCATAGAAGCGGACGGCTCGCGGGTTGTTCTCCCAGACGCCGAGCCATACGCCATTAGCTCCACGCTTCGTAGCGTCGTCGAGCGCAGCATCCATGAGCAGCGCCGCGACGCCCTTTCCATGCCAGGGCGCATCGACGTAGATACGATGGAGCTCTACCGCCCTAGATTCCGGAACGCAGGCCGGACGTTCGCCGGAGCGTACTTGCGCGAAGCCGGCGATTGACGCGCCGTCGGTACAGAGCAAGGTCGTGATGTCCGGATCGACAATCTCCGCGCGCTGGATCGCTTCGCGGTAGCTGTTCCGGCAATGCTCGGCCATGTGCTCTTCGGCGGTGGACTCGCCGAAGGTGGCGCGGAACGTGCGCTCCATCACCTGAGCTAGCGCCGCCGCCTGGTCGGCGGTCGCGATGCGAAGTCGAAAGGTGGTCATCGAATCTCCAACGCCGTGCGGTGACGGTCAGCAGGGCTCGGCGGCCGCTTCGGAGATCGTCCGCTTCTCGGCGGCAACCGATGCCGCCCAGATGCCCAGACCCGCCAGTGCCAACAAGCTGCCGACCCAGCCGGGCGATGTCCAGCCGTAGCCGCCTGCGATGGCCAGGCCACCGAGGAATGGGCCCAGCGCGTTCGCGGTGTTGAATGCGGAATGATTGAGCGACGCGGCAAGGCCCTGCGCATCACCCGCGACGTCCATCAGGCGTGTCTGCAGCACCGTACCCAGGGCACCACCGATTCCAATGCAGAACACGTCCAGGCTGAGCAGCCAGATGTTGCCGGTAGTGAATGGGAAGATGGCAAGGAGCACCATGCTCCAAACCAGCAAGACGCCGGCTGTGCGCATGAGTGCGCGGTCGGCGAAGACGGGAACGACCATATTGCCGATGGTCATGCCAACGCCGAAGACACCCATCACCCAGGGCACCGAGGACAGCGGCATCTTCGTCACGTTGATCAGGATGTCCGCCAGGTACGTATAGACGGCGAACATGCCGCCGAAACCGATCGCACCGATGGCGAGCGTGTACCAGACCTGCGAACGCTTCAGGGCACTGAGTTCGCGCAGCGGGCTGGCCTTTGCATCGGACGGCGTGTTCGGCGCGAAGATCGCGACGGCGGTCATCGTCAGCACACCGAGTACGGCGACCAAGGCGAAGGCCCAGCGCCAACCGACCGCCTGGCCCAGCCAGCTGGCCAGCGGCACGCCGACGACGGTCGCGACGGTGAGCCCGAGGAACATCTGACCTACCGCGCGCGTGCGCCGGTTTGCAGGCACCAGCGAAGACGCGACCAGCGCGGCCACGCCGAAATACGCCCCATGCGGCAAGCCGGCGAGGAACCGGAAGACCAGCATCCAGTGGTAGTTCGGCGACAGCCCGGTGAGGCCGTTGAACACGGTGAACATGGTCATGAGGATCAGCAGCAACCGGCGCCGCGGTACGCGCGCACCGAGCACGGTCATCACCGGCGCGCCGACCACGACGCCCAGCGCATACGCGCTGATGGTGTGACCGGCGGTGGGTGCGTCGATGCCCAGGCCCTGCGCGAACAGGGGAAGCATGCTCATCGAGGCGAACTCGGTCGTCCCGATGGCGAAACCACCGACGGCGAGCGCGAGGATGACCAGGCCAACGTGCGGCGCGCGGACGGGCGGGGTACCCGGATCGAGGGCGGGTGCGGAAGCAGACATGGAGGACTCGGGACGTGGGGGTCCGGCGCGTGGTGCGCCGCAGCATACGCCTAGGATACCCCTTGCATGCGCTTGCACCAAGCGCATCTCAGAAGCGCCTCACCCCACCCCGTCATCGCGGATGAGATCGATAAAGGCGCGCAGGGCGGAGGTCACCCTGCGCTGCCGCGGGTAATACAGCATGAAACCCGGATACGACGGGCACCAGTCCTCGAGTACGCGAACCAGCCGGCCGTCCTCGATGAACTGGGTGACCTGGTCTTCGAGCACGAAGGTCAGGCCCACGCCGGTCAGCGCCAGGTCCAGCGACAGCCGGAAGTCCGCGAAGGTCAGCCGGCCCGGCACATCGACGTCCAGCTTGCGGCCCGCCTGCTCGAACTCCCACTTATAGATACGCCCACTGGGGAATCGGAACCGTATGCACTCATGACGCATCAGGTCGTTGGGGTGCAACGGCGTGCCGTGGGTCGCCAGGTAGCCCGGCGTCGCGACGCAGACGCTCCGATGGGGGCCGCCGATCGGCACCGCGATCATGTCTTCGGGGACCTGCTCGAGAAAGCGGATCCCGGCATCGAACCCCGAGGCCACGATGTCGATCAGGCCATCGTTGTCCACCGCCTCGAAGCGCACATCCGGGTAGGCCGCCAGGAACCGTGGCAACAGCGGCGGCAGGATCAGCTGGGCGGTGATCCGCGGCATATTGATCCGGAGCGTGCCGGAGGGCGCGGCGCGGAAGTCGTTCATCTCCTCCAGCGCATCACCGACATCGCGAAGGGCTGGCTCCAGGCGCTCGAGGAGTCGCTGCCCGGCCTCCGTGAGGGAGACGCTTCGCGTGGTCCGGTGGAACAGCATGACCCCGAGCCGCTCCTCGAGCCCGCGGATCGCGTAGCTGATCGCGGACGTGGACAGGGTCAATTCGGCCCCTGCCTTGCGGAAGCTGGCATGGCGCGCCACGGAAGCGAAGGCGGCGAGGTGGGAAAGGTTGTCGGGTCGCATGATTGTGAAGGATATCTCAACGGCTCGTCCCGGAATCCCCGCTGGCCGCGCCATTCCAGCGGACGTATTGTTGTGGACTACCGATCAAACTCTCAACGATAAGGATGACTGCCATGATCGACGTCCGCGGATTTGCCGCCAAAAGCGCAACGACCCCCCTCGTCCCCTTCACCTTCCAGCGCCGCGAGCCGGGCGAGCACGACGTCCGCATCGAGATCCTCTATAGCGGCGTCTGTCACTCCGACCTGCACCAGGCCAAGGGTGACTGGGGCAACTCCACCTTCCCGATGGTCCCGGGCCACGAGATCGTCGGCCGCGTCGTTGCCGTCGGTTCGGCCGTGAAGAAGTTCAAAGTCGGCGATTTCGCCGGCGTGGGCTGCATGGTCGACTCCTGCCGCACCTGTGAATCGTGCAAGCAGGACCTCGAGCAGTACTGCCTGACCCACACCAGCTTCACCTACAACGGCACCGAGCAGGACAAGACCACGCCGACCCAGGGCGGTTATTCCACCGAGATCGTCACCGAAGAGCGCTTCGTGGTGAAGATCTCCGAGAAGCTCGACCTCAAGGCGACGGCGCCGCTGCTGTGCGCCGGCATCACCACCTACTCGCCGCTGCGTCACTGGAAGGTCGGCAAGGGCCAGAAAGTCGGTGTGATCGGCCTCGGCGGTCTCGGCCACATGGGCGTGAAGTTCGCCAAGGCGATGGGCGCGCACGTCACCATGATCACCACCTCCGCTTCTAAGGGTGAAGACGCCAAGCGCCTCGGCGCCGACGCTGTGCTCCTGTCCACGGATGCGGAAGCAATGAAGGCGGCGGGTGCCAGCTTCGACTTCCTGCTCAACACGGTGCCGGTGTCCCACGACATCAACCCGTACACCAACCTGCTCAAGCTCGACGGCACCATGGTGCTGGTTGGCGCGCTCACGCCCCTCGACGGCGTGGTCGGTGGCAGCCTGATGCTCCCGCGTCGCACGATCGCCGGTTCGGCCATCGGCGGCATGGCCGAGACCCAGGAAATGATGGACTTCTGCGCAGAGCACAACATCGTTTCGGACATCGAAGTCGTCGACATGGCGTCGATCAACGAGACCTATGTGCGCCTTGCGAAGAACGACGTGCGCTATCGCTTCGTCATCGACATGGCCACCATGCCGGCGTGATCGAAGCTGTCCATGAAAGCGTGAGGTAACACCCATCGCCGGCGGAGCCGGCTCCCACAAGTTCGTCGCGACCCACGAGGTTGCAGTGTCCCTGTGGGAGCCGGCTATGCCGGCGATGCTCTCGATCGGTAGGAGTCGATTTGCGGTGGTCTAATTTTCCTGGACACCCATGTAGGAGCAAAATCCCTACCGAGGTGAATCATGGGATATCGACCGATCGACCCGGCGCTCAAGCGCCGGGCGGTGTGTTTAGTACTGGATGAGAACCGCTCCGTGCCTGCCGTGTGCGGGCTGCTTGGGCTTGGCCCGACGGCTTTGCGGCGCTGGGTCGAGCAGGAGCGGCAGCTGCGTGCCACGCCGCCACCGACGCCCGAGCAGGTGGC
>NZ_JBFUJE010000041.1:0-18000 GCF_056401535.1 Luteibacter sp. P4_E6
ACCCCCGCTGCTCAGACACGTCCTCCGCGTTCCGTACCGGAAAGGCCGCTGCGCGGCCGTGTACTTATTTGGCCTACGGCCGCTCCACTTTTGCGGAACTCGCCTCGAGGGTGGGCACCGAAGGCTCTCCCGGACCCTGACGTTCGCGTGGTCGAGCCAAAGCGCGGCAGCATCGTCGGCAGCCTCGCAGCCACGCCAATGGAAGCGCAGACGCGAGKAAGGSGTTCSGCAACCGGGTAYCAGCAACSGCTTCCGCATCGCCCGRGGKYCYGGGACCGGCCGGRSCCGACGACGGCCCCACGCCAACGGCTCTCCTTCCACTYCACCGTATCGTCGTGAGAGACCTTGGTGTCCACCCTCGAKGCGAGTTCCGCACAAGTGGAGCGGCCGTAGGCCAAWYAGATACAYGGGCCGCGTSAGCGGCCTTTCCTTCTCGAACGCGGAGGACGTGTCTGAGCAGCGAGGGTGGACACCAAGGTCTCCTCGCGAGACGCCCAAGTGTTGAGAGCGATGGCAACGCCGAGCCCCGCGAAGCCGAAGGCGAGCCATGGGCGAGGTGCTAGGTGCGAAAGCCGAGCGCCCGGGCCCCGGTAATGGGTGAAGAACCAAAAAAAATCCCGCCGAATGGCGGGATTTCTTAGACACCGGGACCCAAGGCCTCACATGTCGTGCTTGTTCACTTCGAAGCCGGCTTTCTTGTAGTCCGTCCACCGGCTACGCGACCCCTCGCGCTCCGCGGGGTCCGCCGCGACCACTTCAAGCACCCGATCGAAGCGACCCGGCGCGCAAACCTCGCGCAGGTTGATCACCATGGGCCGGTCCGCCACCTCGACGCCCGGCGGCACGATCAGCACCGCCGTGTTCGCGTCGTCGTCGTCACCGGCGAGTTGATGCGGGATGAAGCTGTCCTCATCGAACGACCACAGGTACTCGTCGATGGCCTCGGCCTGCTCGAAGTCGCGGGTGAGGATCAGGGTCGGCTGCTGGGCCCCGAACGCGCGCTTGGCCAGTTCGCAGACCAGCAGCAGGGGATCCTCGCGAAACCGCGGTTTATCGATCAGGTAGAAGTCGGCGCGCGGCATACGGTCGGGATCAGCCGGCTGCGACGCGGTCGAGCAGCCACTGCGTCAGCAGCGGCACCGGACGACCCGTGGCCATGCCCTTGCGACCCTCGTCCCACGCCGTGCCGGCGATGTCGAGATGCGCCCAGCGACGGCCTTCGGTGAAGCGTGCCAGGAAGCAACCCGCGGTGATGGCGCCGGCGTACTTGCCACCGATGTTCGCCACATCGGCGAAGCCCGAGTCGAGCTGGCTCTGGTAATCGTCCCAGAGCGGCAGGCGCCAGGCGCGATCCAGCGTCGATTCGCCGGCGGCGAGCAGCTCGGCCGAGAGCGATTCGTCCTTGGTCATCAGTCCGCTGGCGTGCTTGCCGAGGGCGACGACGCAGGCACCGGTGAGGGTGGCGGCATCGATCATGGTGTGCGGGTCGAAGCGCTTGCCGGTATAGGTCAACGCGTCGCAGAGAATCAGACGGCCCTCGGCGTCGGTATTGAGCACTTCGATGGTGATGCCCGACAGGCTGGTCAGGACATCGCCCGGGCGGTAGCTGTCACCGTCCGGCATGTTTTCCACGGCGGGAACCACGCAGACGAGGTTGACCGCCAGCTTGAGCTTCACGGCGGCGACGAAGGCACCGAGCACGCCAGCGGCACCGCACATGTCGAACTTCATTTCTTCCATGCCCGGACCCGGCTTCAGGCTGACGCCGCCGGTGTCGAAGGTGATGCCCTTGCCGACGAAGGCGTAGGGACGCTCGCCGTCCTTGCCACCGTTCCACTGGAGGATGACCAGACGCGGCGCGTTGGCCGATCCCCGGGCCACGGCCAGCAACGAGCCGAAGCCCTCACGCTCCATGTCGGCGCGGTCGAGGGATTCGAAGGTCACGCCTTCGTGGGCATCGGCAAAGGCCTTGGCCTGGTCGGCGATGTAATCGGGATTGCAGATGTTCGGCGGCAGGTTGCCGAGTTCCTTGGCATAGCGGACGCCTTCGGCGATCGCACGGGCTTCGGCCAGGCCAGCCTCACCGTCGGCGGGGCCGACGAGGGTCATCGTGGCGAGCTCCGGCAGGGCCTTGTCGCGCGGCTTCACTGTCGCGGTGTAGCGGTAGGCGGCGTGGTCCGTGGCCAGGGCGGCCACGCGCAGGCGCCAGGCGGCATCGCGGCCCGGGACCTCGACTTCGGGCAGCCAGTTGACGGCCTCCGTGACCGGCAGCCGGCCGACGGCGCGGGCGGCCTCCAGGATCACCCGCTGGTAGCGGGCGGCGTCGAAGGTTTTCTGCGCACCGAGGCCCACCACCAGCACGCGGGCAGCGGCGACGCCGGCCGGGTGGAGCAGCGTGACGAGGTTGCCGACCTTGCCGGTGATATCGCCGGCTTCGACGAGGCGCTTGATCGCCCCGCCCGCCGCGGTGTCGATCCGCGCGGCGGCGCTGGTCAGGACACCGTTCTCGTAGACGCCGACCACCGCGACCGGGGTCGCCGTGGATTCGGGAGCATTGGAACCGAGGCTGAACTGAACCGTCATAGCTAACTGTCCTGCAAAAGCCCGCCGGGGCCCGGACAGGCTAGACTTGTGGTTTGCCGGCCAGGACTGACGCGRCACGAACCGCCAATTCTACCAAATGCTCAGCATCCTCGACCGATACTTCCTGCGCGAACTTGCCTACGGTGTCATTGCGACCGCCGTGGTTCTGCTCGTCATCTTTGCGGGTGGCGCCTTCGCCACGGTGCTGCAGAAGGTGGCCAACGGAAGTATCCAGCCCAGTGTGATGTTCGAGGTACTCGGCCTGCAGATGGTCGACCTGCTCTCCACCCTGCTGCCCATGTCGGTCTTCCTGGGCACCCTCACGGCGCTGGGCCGGATGTACCGCGAGAGCGAAATGCACGTGCTGGCGTCGTCCGGCATGGGCCCGCGGGGCCTGCTGCGCCCCGTCACCCTGCTCGCCGTCATCGCCACCATCGTGGTTGGCGTGGTCTCGCTCTGGCTGGGGCCGCTCTCGGCCCGCTCGGCCGACACGATCATCGCCGCCGCGAACAAATCCGTGATCGCCGCCGGACTCGACGCTGGGCGCTTCACGGAACTTCCGGGCAAGGGCGGCATCATTTTCGTCGACACGCTCAGCCGCGACGGTACGGTTCTGGGCAAGACCTTCATCGCCACCGACCGCGTCGACARCGACAATCGGCCGCAGGTGCGCGTGGTCAATGCGAAGAGCGGCCGCATGTACCAGGAAAGCGACGGCGTGAATCGCTTTCTCGCCCTGTACGACGGTTGGCAGTTCGAGATCCCGCTGGGCATGGACAACTGGCGCCGTATGAAATACGAGCGCAACGACCTCTCGCTGTCGAACATCTCCGACGACGATGACGACACCGATCCGGCGCATGAATCGACCACGACCGACCTGTTCAGGACACCCACGGCCGATGGCCTGGGCGAACTGGTCTCGCGCTTCGCCGCGCCGGTCAGCACCCTGGTGTTGATGATGATGGTGCTGCCGATGTCCCGGCAGGCACCTCGCGATGCACGCTACGGGCGTCTGCTGATCGCAGTGCTCGCCTACTTCCTCTACGTGATCTGGCAGCTGATCGCACGCACCCAGATCATCAAGGGGCACCTGCATACCTCGGCGCCGATCTGGGTCCTCCATATCATCGTCTTCGGCGTGGCGGCGTGGTTCTTCTGGCGGCAGAACTCGCCGCGCCAGACAAAGGCGATCGCGTAATGGCCACGCTGACCATCAAGCGGGCCGACCGTCTCATCGGCATGACCGTGCTCGGCACCCTCCTCCTGGTCTGGTTGGTCCTGACCGGTTTCGACGCGCTGACCCAGTTCGTGCGCCAGCTTGGCAACATCGGCAAGAACGGCTTCACGCTCTACGACGCCATCGCCTACATCATGCTGACGGTGCCCCGGCGCCTCTACCAGATGTTCAGCAACGCCGCCCTCATCGGCGGCCTGCTCGGCCTTGGCAGCCTGGCTGCCACCGGCGAACTCACCGCCCTGCGTGCGGCAGGCATGTCGAAGCTGCGCATCGCGGCCTCGGCGGCCGGCGTCATCGCCATTCTCACCGTGGGGGTGGTCGTGATGGGCGAGACGGCGGGGCCTTACGGCGACCAGCACGCACAGGCCATCCAGGTACGCATGCGCTCGAGCAATCTCGGTGCAACGGCCAGCGGACTATGGGCACGCGATGGCGGCAAGATCATCAACGCCAAGTCGGCCATTGCCTTGCAGGAAGAAGACCGTACGACCGTCAAGCTGGTGGATGTGCGCGTGTACACCTTCACTCCCGACGGTCAGGTGCTGGAGTTTTCGCACGGCGACAGCGCCATCCATGACGGCAACCGCTGGGTCATGACCAACGTCCGCACCACCACGCTGGACGAAAAAGGCACGCATGCCACCGAACTGGCAACGCAGACCTGGGCCTCGCATCTCAATCCGCATGTGCTCGAGCAGTCGGTCATCCACCCCGAGTACCTCTCGATGGCCGACCTTCGCCGGAACATGCGCTACCTCGAAGCCAACGGGCAGAATCCGGGCGCTTACGCCGTCGCTTTCTGGGGGCGCGCGCTGTTCGCGGTGAACACGCTGATCCTGGTCCTGTGCGCGATGCCTTTCGCCTTCGGCTCGCTGCGCTCGGGCGGCTTCGGGAAACGCCTGTTCCTTGGTGTGATCATGGCGATCGGCTGGTACTTCCTGCAGGGTGCCATGGTCAACTTCGGCACCGTGTACGGACTGCCACCCCTGTTGGCGAACCTGTTACCCACGGGGCTGCTGGTCATCGGCGCACTCACCTACTTCAGGCGATTCGGCTAGCCGGTTCCTGCGCCGGCAACGACACCGCGTCGAGCACGGCGTCCAGTTCTTCACCGGTCATCGGCTTGCGCAAAAGCGCATTCATGCCGGCATCGCGAATCGCTTTCATTTCGTCCCCGGCCGACCGTGCCGTCACTGCCACGATGGGAAGGCTTGCGAGTCGAGCCATGCGACGCACCATGCGCGCCACCTGGAAGCCATCGACCAGCGGAAGGTCGAGATCCAGCAGGACGGCGTCGTACGTATTCCTCGACACTTCGGCCATGGCCGCCAGACCGTCGCCCACGATAGTGACGCGATGCCCACGCTGGCCGAGCAGACCCGCCATGACAGCGGCAATCACCGCGTCGTCCTCGACAAGAAGCAGCCGTCGGCTGGTACTTGTCCGCTGCGCCGAGGGCGACATGGCGCGACGACGCCCTTCGCATGCACACGCTCGCAGCGGAAGTCTCACGATGAACCGGCTGCCCACACCGGGCTGACTCTCGACGACGATGTTTCCGCCCATGAGTGTGCATAGCTCGTGGCAGATGGCCAGCCCCAGTCCCGAGCCCTGGGCACGCTCTGGCGAGCCACCCTGCTCGAAACGCGAGAAAAGGCGACCGCTCAACTCGTCTGAAATACCCGGCCCCGTGTCGGTCACCGACATCGCCAGTGTCTGGTTGTCGCGGCGAAGGTGAACGTCCACCGAGCCGGTGTGGGTGAACTTCAGCGCGTTGTTGACCAGGTTCTGCAGGATCTGGCGCAGCCGAATGGCGTCGCCGCGAATCGTGATCGGTACGTCGGGATCGATGTGTACCGAAAGCGCCAGGCCCTTTTCCCGTGCACTCCCCGAGGCCAGGGCGATGACTTCGTCCGCCAGCGCATGGACAGCCACGCACTCGACTTCCAGCAACAGGCGCCTGGACTCGATCCGGGTGATATCGAGCGCGTCGTTGACCAGCCGTAGCAAGGTCGTACCCGAACGGCGCACGGCATCGACGTAACTACGCTGCGTCTCGTCCAGTGGCGTTCTCGCCATGAGCTCGGCCATGCCGAGTACGCCCGTCATGGGCGTTCTGATCTCGTGCCCCAGCGTGGCCATGAATTCGGTTTTCGCGGCATTGGCTTCTTCGGCCAGGCGTTGCTGTTGCTCGGCGAGCCGGAGCCGAAGCGCCTGCCGTACGCGACGACGCGCCGCGACCATACCCCCGCCCACGAGCACCAGGACGACCACGGCGTAGATCAACCACGCCCACCACCGTTGCCACGGTGGGGCATCCACGATGATCGTCAGGGGTACCGGCACGCCAGCCATTTCGTGTTCCGCGCCGGAAACGGACAGGCGATGCGTGCCGGGACTCAACGGACCGAACGTACGCTCGCCTTGCTTGCCCGTTCGCAGCAATGCGGTCGTGCCCTCGTGATCGAGGGCGAAATCGAWGTGGTTCCGCTCCGGATTTACATAGGACAAGGCACGTGTGCGCACGGCGAGGTCACGGTCATTCCAGGCGAGATGCAGTGTGTTCTCGACGATCGGCAGGGAGCGACGGGTGCCACCGCGCGACACACTGGCACCGAGCACGACAATGACGGGTCGGCGCGGGTGGTCGCGCTGCTGGTCGGGCCGGAAGCCGACCAGACCGCCCAACGTCGCGCCATACATGGTGCCGTCCGCCAGCAACACGGTCGTCGCGTTGGTGAACTCCCCATTGGCAAGGCCATCGGCCAGCCCGAAAGGACGAAAGCTTCCCGGCACGGGATCGAATCGCCAGACGCCCGTCTGTCCATAGAGCCACAGACGCCCCATCAGGTCCTTGCGCACGTTGAGGATGTCTGCCGACGGGAAGCCCTGCGCACCACCGAGGCTTCGTTCCAGACGTGCTCGACTACCGTCCCAGACGTAATGCTCCAGCGCGGCGGGACGAACGATCCAGAAGCCGTCGCCATCGGGCTCGAAGGCACTGACACGCCCCGGCGCCACACCCTCGACGTAGCGCATCTGCCCGACCGCGCGATCCAGACGAGCCAGCCCTGCGGCACTGGCCTGCCAGAGATCCCCGTCGACCATCTCGATCTGCCTCGTATCGGCGCCGCCTCGGCGCGCCTCGGCGAATGGCACCGCGGCGGCAGCGGCAAGAGCCGGATCCAGTGCAAACAGGCCCTGACCGACCGCCGCGACGTACACCGTGCCGTCCGCCGCGGCGGCCATCGACGTCACGGCATGGTCGATCGTGCCGCGAAACAGAGGCCGTACGACGCCGGCGGACGCGACCGACAACCCGTCCACGCCACCCGCCAGAAGGCGTCCATCCGCCAGTTCGAGCAGGCTCTGCACCCGCGCGGCATCCAGGTCGAAACCGCCCGAGGCCCGCCCTGTCGACGGATCGAAACGACGGATCCAGCCGCGGAATCCACCGACCCATAGCTCCCGATCGCCATGGGCCGCGACCGCCGTCACGGCGCGGCCAGGAAAACTCCAGGGGTCCGTCGCGACGTGCGCGAATCGCGTGAAGTCCTCCCAACCGGGGCCCAGATAGGCCACCCCGCCGTCGCTGAGCGCAAACCACAGGCCGTGTTCTCGGTCCTCGATCATGTCGCTCACGGTGCGACCGGGAAGCCCGCCCGGTGCGGTCCATGAGTCGGCGATGACGTGCCGCCGTCCGAGGCGGTCGATCATGGACAGGCCGTCGAGGGTGGCGATCCAGACAGTGTCATGGCTGTCGACCAGCGCGCCGCGCACGTGCTGCGACGCCACGCGCGTATCGCGCGAGATGCGCCCGTCTCCGGTGAGGCGATAGAGTCCGGCGTCGCTCGCGAACGTCAACTCACTGCCCCTGCCGGCGATGCGAGTGACCCGCGGCGCGGCACCATCGGCGAACGGCACGGGCCGCGGTAGCCCATCGCGGTCGATGACGTCCACGCCGGACTCCCCGGCCACCCAGACGCGGCCATCGTCCGATGCGTACAACGCCCGAATCGTCGTCGACGACCTGTCCGGGCCCATCGCCAGGTGCTCGAAGCCGCTGCCATCGGGCCGCATGCGGTCGAGGCCCTTCGACGTAGCCACCCAGATCGATCCGTCTTTGGACTGCGTCACGGCGCGCACGTCGTCGTCCGACAGACCGTCCCGCCATTGCACAAAGCCACCGGTGACGGGGTCGTAACGCGCCAGACCGACGTCGGGACCACCGATCCAGATGCGATCGTCGCGATCCACGTAGAGCGCCGACAGCGCACTGACCGGCATCGGATGGTTTCGTTCGGCACCGATGCCGGGGGCGATGAACTCAACGCCATCGAAGCGTGCAAGCCCCAGCGCGGTCGCTACCCAGATAAAGCCGCGGGCGTCCTGCGCCACGGCCTTCACCTTGCTACTGGGCAGGCCTTCGTGCAGCCCGAAGCCGCGAAACTGAGGAGTGGGAACCGGTGGCATGGCCGTATCGGCCATGACGGGGGTGACGACGGCCAGAAAGACCGCGGCCACGAGAATCCATCTCGCGAAGAGCGTGTGGTGCATACGCTTTATTCCTTGTTCGATCCCGATGATGCCATAGCTTCGTCGAGGCAGAACAGGCGCAATGGACTGATTATCCGTAGGCATTCGCCGGGGCACTTGCCTCTAGAATGCCGGGCATGTCACGCCGACTTCGTACCCTGATCGCGGCCATCGGCATCGCCGCCTTCGCCTGGCTGCTCTTCGCCGCGCTGGAGCGCGCGCTATCGCTGGCGCAGCGTTTCATGAGCCTGCCCGAGGGCCTACGCTGGGTGATCGGGGGCCTCCTTGCCCTGATGGTCGTCCTTGGCGCGGCCGCGGCCGTGTGGCTACTGCGTCCGCGCAAACCGCGTGCCCCGATCATTGCGCCCGATCGTGCATCGCTGGAGTCGCGCATCGCCGCCCTCCGCGAATCGGACGCCAACGTTGAGGAACTTCGTAGCGAACTCGACGAACTCGACCGTCGTCGGCTGTCCTCCTCGATCTACCTCGCCGTTTTCGGCGAGATCTCCACCGGCAAGTCGACGCTGATCGCCGCACTGGTGCCGGGGTCGACGCCGGCCAGCGACGTGCGCGGCGGAACCACCCGGGAGGTCACCCATTACGAAGGCGACGCACCGACGGGCGAGCACTGGACGGTGGCGGATGTGCCAGGCTCAGCCGAGGCCGAGGGTAACGATCGCGAACGCATCGCGCGCGAAGAGGCCCTGCGTGCGCACGCCGTACTTTACGTCTGCGCTGGCGACCTCACCCGCACCCAGGCGGCGGAACTCCGCTGGCTGGGTGATTTCGGCAAGCCCTTGCTGCTTGTCGTCAACAAGGTGGATCAATGGACCAGCGGAGAACGCGAACAGTTGATCGCGCGCCTGCGCGAACGAAGCGAAGGTATTCCTGACGCGATCCTCCCCGTCAGTGCACGCCATGGCGATCTCGGCTCGTTGCCAGACGCCCTTCGCCGTCTGCTCGCGCCGGGCGCGGCGGCGCTCGAAGGCCAGCGCGAAAATGCGGTACTCGCAGGTTTGCACGAGCGCACCAGCGAAACGGAAGCCCTGTGGCGCGCCGCGGAAGCCGAGCGCATCGTGCACCGCTACGCGCGGCGTGCCGTCGTCGGCGCGATGGCTGCCGTGGCGCCGGGCACGGACCTGGTCATCCGGGGCGCCCTGGCGGCCGGCCTCGTCCGCGCCTTGGCCGGGTTGTACGGCGTTCGGGTCACCGAGGTTGAAATCGAGGACCTGTTGCGCCAGGTCCGCCTCACCCTGCGAACGGGAACCACCGTGGTCCTCGCCGTGGCTGGCAACGCGATGAAAGCGTTTCCCGGCCTCGGCACGCTGGGCGGGGGCGTCTTGCACGCCTTTGCCTACGCCTTGATCTTCGACAGCCTTGGCCGGGCGCTTGCCGCGAGCCTCGCGGAACGCCAGGCGCTGGACCAGGCGGACGCCGGCGCCCGCTTGCACGACCTGCTTGCCGACGAAGGCACCTCCCGCTTGCGCCGCCTCGCTGAACTGACCGGCGAGGCGCTACGGGATCGCTGAGTGAACGATGCGTTCCCGGCGCATGGGCTGACAAGGCGTCCGCCGTCGGCCACACTGCTCGTCATTGGCCCCTAGCGGCCCCGTCGGAACAGGCCCTTACGCATGCGTCTTGCCGGTTTCCTCCTCCTCTTCGGCCTGGCTGTCGTGCCAGTCGCCGCACGCGCCGAAGCGCTCAGCTATCACATCGATCCGGTACACAGCCAGGTCGTGTTCAACGTCGAGCACAACGGCTTCTCGCGCTCGTTCGGACGTCTGCGCGTCACCGACGGCACGATCCTCTTCGATCGCGACGACTGGTCGAAGTCGTCCGTCGACGCCACGATCGACGCCACCTCGGTGGACATGGGCGACGCCGACTGGGACAAGGCCGTCCAGGGAAGCGACCTGCTGGACACCGCCCACGCACGCACGGCGCACTATGTCAGCGATACCGTCGAAAAGAAGAACGACGACGAAGGCGTCGTCCACGGCAAGCTGACGCTTCGCGGCGTGACGCTGCCACTCGACATCCCGTTCCGGGTCAATCGCATCGGCAAGACCATCTATGGCCTGCATACGGTGGCCGGCTTTTCCGCGCAGATATCGATCGATCGCACGGCGTACGGCATGACATCCAATCGCAACTCGATCGGCACTAACGTATCCGTGTGGCTCGAAATCGAAGCGATTCGCGGCGGCGAGCGCACTTCATCCAACGACAAGGAAAAAACCGATGCCCCTGCGCAGTGACCACACCCGCTGGAGCACGGCCGCCAAGACCTTTCACTGGGTGATGGCGCTGCTGATCCTGGGCAATGGCGCATTCGCCCTCTGGATGGACGGCCTCAAGCCGTCGTTGCAGAAGATCAACATGTTCGCCCTGCACAAGTCGATCGGCCTTACCGTACTCGCCCTGTTCCTGCTGCGCGTGCTCTGGCGCGCCATCGACCGTCGGCCGGCCGACGTGCCCGCACCGCATTGGCAGCACCTCGCCGCGAAGACGGTGCACGGTTTCCTCTACCTGCTGATCGCGGCGATCCCGTTGTCGGGCTGGGCGTTCAACTCCGCCCACGGCTTCCCGCTGCAGTATTTCAAGCAGTTCAATCTTCCGGCACTGGTGGAAAAGAACCCGGGGCTGTCCGATACGCTGGGGACAGTCCACGTCTACCTGTTCTGGTTTCTGTTACTGGTGCTCGTCGCCCATGTCGGCGGCGCGCTCAAGCATCACTTCATCGACCGCGACGACACGCTCCGCCGCATGCTGCCGTTCGGCCGTGCGAAGCGGGCGCCCCCTACCTCTTCCGGAGACACGCCATGACCCTGACCACCCGCCGCCTGTCCGCACTTGCCTTCGCGCTCGCTCTTTCCCTCGCCGCTTCCGCGGCCGATTACAACGTGGGCCCGGGCAGCACGCTCGGTTTCAGCGGCAAGTTCCAGGGCCAGCAATTCGACGGCACGTTCGGCAAGTTCACCGCCTCCACGATCAGCTACGACGCCGCTAACCTGGCTGCCTCGAAGTTCGATGTCACGGTGGATATGTCCACGGCAAAGACCGGTGACGGCGATCGCGACAATGCACTGCCGGGTTCCGATTTCTTCGACACGAAGAAGTTCGCCACCGCGCACTACGTCACCACGGGCTTCAGCAAGAACGCGAAGGGCGACGTTATCGCCAACGGTAACCTCACGCTGCACGGCGTGACCAAGCCGGTCGCTCTCAAGGTCGCCTTCTCGCCGAATGCCGGCGGCGCGCGCCTCTCCGTCACGGGCACGCTGAAGCGTCTCGATTTCGGCGTCGGCAGTGGCGAGTACAAGGACACCTCGACCATCGCCGACGAAGTCCTCGTCAACGGTTCGCTTAACCTGCTGCCGAAGTAATCCGGACCGTGGCGGGCTTCCGCGAACGCTTTCGCGGTCTCGCCGGCCGCCTCCGCCGCCGCCGCGTGCCCAGCGCAACGGCAGCGGAGGCGCGAGGCAGTTCCGTGGCGGCGAGCCTGCGCGGATTGCTCGACGATCCTTCCGTCCCGGCCAACGTGCGCGAGGCCATGGCCGCGGACTTCCGACGTGTCCAGACCATGCTCGAACGCCTGGAACGCGAAGAACTGCACGTGGCCGTGTTCGGCCGGGTCTCTGCCGGCAAGTCCGCGCTGGGCAACGCCCTGCTCGGTCGCGACGCCTTTGCGGTCGGCGTGCTCCACGGCACGACCACCGAGGCGGATGCGGCACGCCTGGACGAGGCGAGTGCCGCGGGCCTCGTGCTCATCGACACGCCCGGTATCAACGAACTCGGCGGCGAAGCGCGAGAGAAACTCGCTTTCGAAGTCGCCGAGGTCAGCGACCTGATCGTCTTCGTTGCCGACGGCGACCTCACGCGCGAGGAGCGAGACGCGCTGCGCACCCTGGCGTCGACGCGGCGTCCCCTGCTGCTCGTACTGAACAAGACCGACCGTTATTCCGATGAAGAACGCGAGGGTCTGCTCGAACAGCTACGCCAGCACGGTGCCGGACTGGTCCGACGCGAAGACGTGATCGCCGTTGCGGCACGACCCAGCCCGCGCGATGTCATCGAAACGGATGTGCAAGGTCATGAACGGCAAACCGTCGTAGCCGCCGCTACCGATGTCATGGCACTGAAGTCACGCCTGCTTGCCATTGCCGAGCGAGAAGGCAAAACCTTGTCGGCCATCAATGCGGGTTTGTTCGCCGGACGCCTGACCGATCAGGTGACCGAGCGTGTTGCCGCCACGCGACGCGATGTCGCCTCCGGCGTCATCCGGCAGTACTGCATCGCCAAGTCCGTGGCGGTGGCGCTCAATCCCGTTCCGGTCGCCGACCTGCTTCTGGCGGGTGGGCTGGATGCGRCAATGGTCGTGCAGTTGGGCCGGGTCTATGGTTTGCCGCTCACGCGTACCGAATCGGGACGTCTCGTCGCCGTCATCACCACGCAGCTTGCCGCGCTGATGGGCGCCGTGTGGGGCGTGCAACTGGTAGCGTCCGCCCTTAAGGGACTCAGCGGCGGCCTGTCCGTCGTCGTCACTGCCGCTGCCCAGGGTGCCTTGGGCTGGTATGCGACGGTACTGATAGGACGCGCCGCTGAGCATTACCTCATCACGGGCAAGTCCTGGGGCGAACACGGCGCCAAACGGGCGGTCGCCGACATCGTGGCCAGCCTCGACCGCGACTCCATCCTGCGCGAAGCACGCGAGGAAATCCTCCGCCACCTGCGCAAATAGGTAAATGTAGGAGCCGATTCATCGGCGAAAAGCCAACAAAGCGGTGACGCCGCCCCCCCTCCATTCGCCGATAACTCGGCTCCCACATGTCTCATGTGCCGATAAATCGGCTCACCGCCTCGGCGTCGAACGGCCAGTCCAGCTCGACGCCATCCCCTCGTTGCAGCACCGGCACCCGCGCCCCATAGCGCGCCTCCAGAGCCTCGTCCTCATCGATCCACACCGGGACGAACTCCGGAAAACGCGCCTGCGCCAGCACCTCCAACGCGAGGTCGCAAAGGTGACAGTCGTCTCGCTGGAAGAGGGTGAAGTCGGACATGCGCAGGTGTATGGGGTCAGTGGCAGGCAGGCGTAGAATAGCCGGCTACTCCCCGTAGCCAACTCCCCTAAGCCATGGCAGTCAGCGTTTTCGACCTCTTCAAGATCGGTATCGGTCCGTCCTCCTCCCATACCGTGGGGCCGATGCGCGCCGCCGCACGCTTTGCCGAACACTGGCTTGCCGAGAAGGGCGTGCTCGAGCGCGTAGCGCGCGTGCGCTGCGAGCTGTTCGGCTCGCTGGCGATGACCGGCCGTGGCCACGGCACCGACAAGGCCGTTCTGCTCGGCTTCGAAGGCGAGTGGCCGGACAAGGTCAACCCCGACGAGATCCCGGCCACGCTGGAGCGCATTCGCTCCAGTAAGCGCATTCGCATCCTGGGCCGTCACGAGATCGACTTCGACGAAAAGACCGACCTGGTCTTCAACAAGCGCCAGAAGCTCCCCTTCCACACCAACGGCATGCGCTTCTCGGCCTACGACGCCGACGGCAACGAACTGGCCACGCGCGACTATTACTCGGTCGGCGGCGGTTTCGTGGTCAATCCGGACGAAGCTGCCGAAGACCGCATCGTGGCGGACACCAGCGAGCAGCCCTTCCCCTTCAGCAGTGGCGACCAGATGCTCGCCCTGTGCGAGGAAAACGGCCTGACCATTGCCCAGCTGATGATGCGCAACGAGAGCATCTGGCGCCCCGAAGCGGAAACCCGCGCTGGCCTGCTGGTCATCTGGAAGGCGATGCAGGACTGCGTTTCGCGCGGTCTGCGCTCGCCGGGCACCCTGCCAGGCGGGCTGAAGGTCCAGCGCCGCGCACCGTCGATGGTCGCCGAACTGCGTTCGCAGCCGGAAGCCGCGCTGCGCGACCCGCTCACCATTCTCGACTGGGTGAATCTGTACGCGCTGGCGGTGAACGAAGAGAACGCCGCCGGCGGCAGCGTGGTTACCGCGCCGACCAATGGCGCAGCGGGCATCGTCCCCGCCGTTTTGCACTATTACCGGCACTTCTGCCCGAACGCCTCGGAAGACGGCGTGATTGAGTTTCTCCTCACGGCCGGGGCCATTGGCATCCTCTACAAGGAGAACGCCTCGATCTCCGGCGCCGAGGTGGGTTGCCAGGGCGAGGTGGGCGTGGCCTGCTCGATGGCCGCTGGCGGTCTTACCGCCGCCCTGGGTGGCAGTGTGCGCCAGGTCGAGAATGCCGCCGAGATCGGCATGGAGCACAACCTGGGCCTCACCTGCGACCCCATCGGTGGCCTGGTGCAGATTCCCTGCATCGAGCGCAATGCCATGGGCGCGGTCAAGGCGATCAACGCCAGCCGCATGTCGCTCAAGAGCGACGGCAAGCATCACGTATCGCTGGACAAGGTCATCGCCACCATGCGCGACACCGGCCGCGACATGAAGGACAAGTACAAGGAAACCTCCCGCGGGGGCTTAGCCGTCAACGTTATCGAGTGCTGAGGCCGCCCTACCGGGTCGGGCACATCCGGGGTAGCCGGTCGACGGTCTCGACACGGACCGGCTCGTCCTGTCCCCACCAGTTGGCGACCGCCGTGTAGCAGATGCGCAGCTTGCCGCGACGGGTGTCGAAGCGCTGCTTACTGGTATAGGCGAAGCACGATACCGAGGCCAGGTGCCCCAGTTCGCGCATCGTAATGGCGCACCGCCGCACGGATTCGACAGGGTCCTCGCCAGGGTAGAGAGTGAAGTAAAAACCCTTGGCGGTACGGTCGTAGGACTCTGAATCGATCAGCCGGCCTTTGTCGTTCCATTGCTCATCGGCTGCGGCAACGCCGCATACCGAAATGGCAATGAACAACACGCCGCTGGCGACCACCTTCGAACGCATCCGAACCCCTTCATCCCTACCGCGTCGGCCAGTGTATATCGACGAGAGCCCGGTTTGGCGAGGGCATCCGCTGGCTGACATGCGGAGCCGGGGCTGTCATCATCCCGCCCTTGTGCCGCCATGGGCCGGGTTCCCCCGTCCCGTCCGACCGGAGTCATCATGTCCCACCACGCTATCCGCCGCGATGTCGGCGCTTTCGCCCTGATGCTTACCGGCCTGGGCTCGATCATCGGCTCAGGCTGGCTCTTCGGCGCCTGGCACGCTGCCCAGCTTGCAGGCCCCGGCGCGGTTTACGCCTGGATCATCGGCGCCGTCATCATCCTGTTCATCGCCCTCACCTATGCGGAACTGGGCGCGATGTTCCCCGAGTCCGGCGGCATGGTGCGCTACGGCCACTACTCGCATGGCTCGCTGGTCGGCTTCATCGCTGGCTGGGCCAACTGGATCGCCATCGTCTCGGTCATCCCGGTCGAGGCCGAAGCCTCCGTCCAGTACATGGCCTCCTGGCCGTGGGAATGGGCACAGTGGACCAAGGGCCTGTACGTGGTGACCAACGGCCACGGCGAGCTGACCCCGCCCGGCCTGGCCATTGCCGCGGTGCTGGTCCTGGTCTATTTCTTCCTGAACTTCTGGAGCGTGAAGCTGTTCGCCAAGAGCAACACGGCGATCACCATCTTCAAGCTCGTCGTGCCGGCAGCCACGGGCATCGCGCTCATCTGCACCAGCTACAACCCGGGCAACTTCCACATTGGCGCCAATGGCGGCACGCACGCCATCGACATCTCGTCGATCCTTACGGCCGTCGCCATCTCCGGCATCGTCTTCAGCTTCAACGGCTTCCAGAGTCCGGTAAACCTGGCCGGTGAAGCGCGCAACCCAGGGCGTAACGTACCGTTCGCCGTGATCGGCTCGATCCTGCTGGCCACCGTGGTCTACGTGCTGCTGCAGATTGCCTTCATCGGCGCCGTGCCGCCCGACCAGCTCGGCAAGGGCTGGGCCGGTCTCGAGTACGCTTCGCCGTTCGCCCAGCTGGCCACCGCGCTGATGATCAACTGGATGGCGATCCTGCTCTATGCGGACGCCTTCGTGAGCCCCAGCGGCACCGGCGCCACGTACACGGCCACCACCGCACGCATGATCTACGCCATGGAGCGTAACGGCCAGCTGCCGAAGATCTTCGGCCACATCCATCCGCGCTTCGGCATTCCGCGTCCAGCCATGTGGCTGAACCTGGTGGTGAGCTTCCTCTTCCTGTTCTTCTTCCGCGGCTGGGGCACGCTGGCAGCGGTGATCTCGGTGGCGACGATCATCTCCTACCTCACCGGCCCGGTCAGCGTCATGACCCTGCGCCGCACGGCGCCGGAAATGAAGCGACCGCTGCGCATCCCCGGGCTGCCCTTGCTCGCCGCCCTCGCCTTTATCTTCGCCACCGAGTTGCTGTACTGGGCGAAGTGGCCGCTCACGGGCGAGATCATCCTGCTGGTGGTCGTCGCCTTGCCGCTGTACTTCTATTACACCGCCAAGAGTGGCTGGGAAGACTTCAGGCGCCACATGGCCGGTGCGTGGTGGCTGATCGCCTACCTGCCGACCATTGCGCTGGTTTCCTATGCGGGCAGCACCACGTTCGGCGGCCACAACTACATCCCGTACGGCTACGACCTCGCCGTCRTCGCCGTGATCGGCGTCGTCTTCTACTTCTGGGGTATCTCCGCCGGTTGGCKTACGCCGATGGTCGAAGCCGCCCGCTTCAACCACGATGAGATGCACGGCGATGACCCGGTGATTCCGCCGAGTGCGGATGAGGCGGCCAGGGCTAGCGGCCAGCGTTGAGCAAAATGAAACCGCCCTTCGGGGCGGTTTTTTTGTGTCCTCGCCCAGGACTGAGCTGCTCAAGGGATACCTGACAGAAAGCACCGATCGAACGCGACTCCCAACGCACAGATACCTTCTTTCGACAGTGACGGACCATCGTCACGCTGCACGGCTCTTACCGCAGCGACAAGGAAGGCATCACGTGTACCTCATGTACGTCGATGAGAGCGGCGACCCCGGCATCACCAACTCGCCTACGCGTTACTTCACGCTTTCCGGGCTGGTTATCAACGAAAYGCGCTGGCAGTCCGCGATGGGACGAGTTGCAGACTTCAGACAGCGCATGCGCTCCGCCTTTGGTCTCCAGGTGCGCGAGGAGATTCATTCGGCGAGGTTCATCACTAGCCCCGGGCCATTGGTCAGGATTCCAAGGCATGATCGCCTGGCCATCCTCCGCCACTTCGCAGACGAACTGGCGAGAATGTCCGAGCTGTCGGTCATCAACGTGGTTGTCGACAAACAAGACAAGCCGACGACCTACGATGTTTTCGAACACGCATGGCGAGCGCTTGTGCAGCGGTTTGAGAACACCCTCATACACAACAATTTTCCCAACGCCATGACGAAGGGCGAGTGCGGGATGGTTTTTGCCGACGGACAGCCCTCGGCAAAGCTGATCGCGATGTACACAAGGATGCGCGACTACAATCCTGTCCCCAATCAGACGGGGGGTGGCTACAGGAACATCGTGATGAGAAAAATCATCGAAGACCCGTGCTTTCGGGACTCCGCTCACTCGCTCTTGATTCAGGCGGCAGATCTCGTTGCTTTTCTGCTGTACCAGCAGGAGCAGCCGAACCAGTACATGCGAAAATCGGGCGGCGCTGGATATTTTTCACGCCTGACACCGATCTTGTGCCGACG
>NZ_JBFUJE010000042.1:0-17887 GCF_056401535.1 Luteibacter sp. P4_E6
GGTTTTTCCCAGGTGCCGGTGACGTGGTAGCGCTTGCGGGCCGCCTGGTTGAGGCCATGCCCGAGGATGCCCTGCACGGCAAGTCCGGCGGCGGCGCCAACGGGGCCACCGGCGATGGCGCCGACGATTGGCAGGCTGCTGCCAAGGTGAGGCACCACCAGCACTTCCTGGTCGTAGTCGTGTGTCTTGAGTCCGGTACGCCCGGTAATGGTTATCTCAGCGGCGGGGCCACGGATCTTGAGGTTCTGCGTGCTCGCATCGCCATTGGCGAAGCGGAAATCACCGGTGATGGAATCGAAACCGAAACCCTTCCCCACCACATCGCCGAAGTCGAGCGCGAGGCGACGCGGCAGTTCGGTGACGGAGACGAGGCTGAAGAGTCGACCGACGCCGGGCTGCACTTCGAGGATGCGACCCTTCGCGATGTCCACCTTGAGCGTGCCGTCCATGTTTGCCAAGGCAAGCGCCGACGGACCGCCCGGCCACACCGCGTCGAGCTTCGCCGACGTACGTCCGCCCTGGAAGATCCCGACGAAGCCGAGTGCATCGAGCATGCGAGCGACATCTTCGGAGGCGAAGTCCATGGCTAGGTGGGTGCGGCTGCGCTTCTCGTCGCCGATCCAGTCGCCGGCAGCGGTGATCTGCACGTTCTTCGACTRCGCACGCAACTGGTCGATATGCATGCCCTCGTCCGTGGGCCACGTTTCAAGACGGGCTTCGCCGAGCTTCGCCTTGCCCAGGCGCATGTCGGTCACTTGCAGGTGCAAGGGCGGCAAGCTGGACGGCGCGACGCCGGCTTCGTTAGCGTCGGGTGCGTGGGTTGCAGCGGTCGTGACAGCAGCCTTGTCYTCGGCCTTCAAGGTCGTCGACGCTACGGTCGCGGCGGCACCGGCGGCAGCCTTGCCCTTCTTTGTCGCGTCGGCGGCATCGTCCGCCGCAGGCCACCACAGGCGATCCATGCGCGCCGTGATACCGCGACGACGCAGCTCGTCATTGGGTACGTTGAGCTGCCCGGCCATGGCGTCGCTGTCGACACGTAGCGAAAGGTCCTGCAGACCCGGACGCGCAACGATGTGCATGTTGGAAAAATGCTGGCCGAAGACTTCGCCATCGTCGGTGACGAGATCCAGTCCGCTAAGGCCCGGACCACTGCCGCCGCTGGCAGACATGCCGACCACGTATTGCACCCATCCGGAAACGTCGAGTTTCGACGCGTGTCCGCCGATGAGGTAGCCCTGCGCCGGCATAGCCGTGGGAACGGCCGCACCCAGATTGAAGGCGGCGGCGATCGGCACTTTGTCGGTAGGCAGGCGGAGGCGTCCGCGTACGACATCACCCAGGGCGAGGTCGAGTCGCGCACCATCGACAGGCAAGCCAACGCGCAGCGACAACGGCTCGGCAAGAGGCGCCGGCTTCTTGACCGGCGTGGGCAGCAGAAGCTCCACGCCACGCAGATCCGAATCGACCGTCAACGCCTGCGCCGTCGTGTCACCCTGCCCCGTTCGGGACAGTACATAGCCGAGGCGGAAGTTGCCGCGACCTTTCGCGGTATCGCCGATCCACTTCAGATTCTCGTAGTCGGCGACCAACTCGCTCACGGCGAACGCGCCGGTAACGGACGCATCGATGATCTTCGCCGGGTCGCCGGTCGCGCCGCCGATGGCCAGATCGAGATCGGCCGGCTGGCCATGGAAGGAGGTCTTCAGGTCGGTGGCCTTGAAGCCCTTCGCGTCGAAGCTCATCGGCCCGGTGATTTTGTCCAGGCGCAACTTCCACTCGTTAGCGACGAGGTCGGCGTCCTTCAGCGTGGCCTTGCCGTCCAGCGTCACGTCGTGCGCGTTGCCCAATGGCAGCAGCATGTTGAAGCCGAACTCACCCGTGCCACCCAGTTTCAGCTTGTCGATGGACTCGCGACTGTTGCTGGCAATGGGGCTGTTCTTGATGAAGTCCAGATAGCTGCCTCCGGTCCCCGCGCCACTCACTTTCAGGTCGAGGATGCCATTGGCGAAGTCGGGAATGGCGGCGGTCGCCGAGCTGACCGCATTGCCGAGCGAGTGGCCTTCGGTCGCCTCGACATACATGCCATTGTCGATGAAGGTGGCTACGGCCGAGAGGCCTTCGGCGCGCGGCCAGCCCGTGCCGTAGTCGAGCACGGTGTCGTCGATGACGGCACGACCTTCGAAGCGGCCTTCCTGGTTGCGGAACGGCCAGTCGCGGAGGTTGCCACGCACCACCGCCGAACCGCTTTCGATGTGTCCGGAGACAAGGCCGCGGTTGAGCCAGTTCTGCGAACCTTCCGACATGGTATGAGGCCAGAACAGCTTGGCCGCCGGCACGTCGCCCGGTCCGAGGGCGACGTACATATCCATGAAGGGACCGGTGTCGGCGCCGGGAACGACGAACTCGCCGCGTGCCTGGCCGCCGAAACCTTCGCCCTGGAAATCCAGCGGATCGACGCCGATGTGCCAGTCGTCGCCGTCCTTGTAGGCAGCCATGTCGCCGCCGAGCATGGACATCACGAAGGGCTTGCGGAACACGCCGGTGAAATCGAGCGTCGTAGCCTGCCTGGGCAGGCTGAGCGCCAGCGCCTGGTCGTCGCCGTATACCTCGCCATCGAGCCTGGACACGCCCGGCAGCTTGCCGATCGCGTCGATACCCAGGCCGACGAAGGTTGCATGGACGAAGCGGAGACCGTCGACGGAATCCCAATCGGCATGGACATCGCCGAGGCGGCCGCGTGGTCGTCCGGCCGAGAGCCAGCGAGCGAGTGCCGGGGACACCTGCGGCGCGAGCCCGGCCCAGGGCAGCAGCGGCCCGAGCTCGATCTTTCGCGCGACGACCGTGCCGTTACTGCGATCGCCCTGCGTATGCGTCACGAGGGCGAGATCGCCACCGTCGGCGCCTGCCCAATCGACGCGTTGGCCATCGGCAGTGCGATGCATGTCGACAATGCCATGCAGGCCCGGCGTACTTACCGTGCGCGCCGGACCACGTACCGCGAGCTCATCGAAATCGACGCGCGACGTGGCGCGCACGACGTGTCCGTCGCGCCAGTCGAGCCATGATTCGAAACCACCCTTGCCACCGGCCAACGCATAGCCTCCGGCATTGAAATCCGCCGTCAGTGCGGCCAGGTCCAGGTCGGCGCCCTTGACGTAGACGCGACCATTGGAGCCGTCGGCAGCGAAGCGCCCCGCCGCGGTCAACAGGCCACTGACGTTTTCGCGGCGCAAGCTGCCACCGACACGAACCGCCTGCCCCTGAAGGCTGATGCGCAGCTGGTCGGCAATGAGTCCGTAGCTGCGGTGAGTGGTGTCGTCGGCGATTTCAAGGCGGAGGTTGCTGAGCCAGAGGTCCGCGGAGAGGTTGCCGAAGGAAACTTTCTGCGTACCGCCACCGGCGCCAAAGCCATCGACACTCCAGCGGCCATCGACGGCACGATGCAGGCCCATGCGCATGTCGCGCAGGCGCAGGTTGAGCAGGTGCCGCGACGGCAGCACGAAGGCACCGAAGTCGAGCTTTACCGCCGCCTGCGGCAGACGCAGCGCATCACCGCCTTCGGTCGGGGCAATGGTCACATCGCGCATCACGAACAGCGGGCCCGACGGCCGCCAGAAACCTTCGAGCGAGCCGAAGCGCACCGGCTTGCCCAGCTTCTTGCTGAGCAGTGCGGCGACACGGTCGGGATAGTGCGCGGCCAGCGGCAACAACAGCTGGCCGACCGCCATCACCAGGGCAAGCGCCACCAGCACACTTGCGACCAGACCCAGAAGGAAGAACCGCAGGCGTCGTGCGCGATGGCGCCAGCCGGGACTCACCGGCCCACGTTCCGGCAGGCGCCGGCGTCAGAGAAGCACGACATCGAACTGTTCCTGCGAGTAATGCTCTTCCGCCTGGAAGCGGATGCTCTTGGCGATGAACTCCTCGAGTTCGGCCACGGCAGCGGACTCTTCCTCGAGAATGCGACCGACGACTTTCGGGCTCGCCATGACCAGCAATTTCTGCGCATTGAACTGGCGCACGGCGCGGGTGATTTCGCGGAATATCTCGTAGATCACCGTTTCCGCGGTTTTCAGTGCACCGCGACCGCTGCACGCCGGGCACGGCTCGCAGAGCTGGCGTTCGAGGCTTTCGGTAGTGCGCTTGCGGGTCATCTCGACCAGCCCCAGTGCCGACATTGGATACACCGTGGTCTTGGCGTGGTCCTTCTGCAGGCCCTTCTCGAGCATGCGCAACACCTGCCGCTTGTGCTCGTCGTCCACCATGTCGATGAAATCGATGATGATGATGCCGCCCAGGTTGCGCAGCCGTAACTGGCGCGCCGCGGCCTGCGCCGCCTCGAGATTCGTGCGGTAAACGGTTTCTTCGAGATTGCGGCTGCCGAGGTAGCCACCCGTGTTCACATCGACGGTCGTCATCGCTTCGGTCTGGTCAACGATGAGGTAACCGCCGGACTTCAGCGGCACCTCCTTGCGCAGGGCGCGCTGGATTTCGTCCTCCACGCCGTAGAGATCGAAGATCGGACGCTCGCCCGCATAATGTTCGATACGGTCGGACAGCACCGGCATGAACTTCTGCACGAATTTGACGGTTTTCTCGTAGGTTTCGCGTGAATCGACACGCACCTTCTCGATGCCGTCGTTGAGCGAATCGCGTAGCGAACGCAGCGGCAACGAGAGTTCCTCGTAAACGCGCTCGCCCATCTTCGCCTTCTGGATGTTCTCCTGGACCACGCGCCAGACCTTGCTCAGGTAGGTCACGTCGAACGCGAGCGATTCCTCGGACTGCCCTTCCGCGTTGGTACGAACGATGTAACCCAGCGGGTTCTCGCCGATCAGCGGCGTAATGATGTCTTTCAGTCGCTGCCGCTCGGACTCTTCCTCGATCCGCACGGAAACGCCCAGCGTGCGCGAATGCGGCAGCAGCACGAGATAGCGGGAGGGAATGGAGAGGTGCGTGGACAGACGCGCACCCTTGCTGCCGATCGGATCCTTGACGACCTGGACCACGATTTCCTGGCCTTCGTGGACGAGTTCGCTGATCGGCGGCACGGGACCGTGACCGTTCGACTTGCCATCGACAGGCGCATCGGTCGGCGGAAGTGGCGCCCGGACGATATCGGAAGCATGCAGGAATGCGGCGCGATCGAGACCGATCTCGACGAACACCGCCTGCATGCCGGGCATGACGCGCTGCACGCGACCCTTGTACACATTGCCGACGTAGCCGCGCTTCGATGCGCGCTCGACGTGGACCTCCTGCAGCATGCCATTTTCGACAACGGCCACCCGCGTCTCACGCGGTGTGACATTGATCAGGATTTCCTCGCTCACACCAGCCCCTATCCTTAAGTCATCGCGCTTTATAGCCCGCGCGCCGACAACATGTCACTGACTCCTGAGGAGTCGGGAAGTTTCGTGGAGCGGCAGGCCCATGACGCCCGAATAGCTGCCGGAAAGGTGTTCGATGAAGGCCGCCGCGCGACCCTGGATGGCGTAGGCCCCAGCTTTACCGAAGCATTCGCCGCTGGCTACATAGTCGTCGATCTGGGCCGCGCCGAGTGGGGCGAATCGCACGATGGACACCGAAAGTGCATCGCGCTCGCCTTTTTCGTCGATCAGCCAGACCGCCGAGACCACCTGGTGCTCGCGGCCGGACAGGCGGTGCAGCATCGATGCCGCGTCGGCCGCGTCGCGCGGTTTGCCGAAAACCTCATCGCCCAGTATCACCTCGGTGTCCGCACCGATCACGCGGACTCCCGCTTCGGCCGAGACCAGGGCGTAGCCCGCGCGGGCCTTGTCCAGGGCTACCCGGGCAACGTACGCCTCGGGCGCTTCGCCGGGCCGCCGGATCTCTTCCACATCGACGTCGAGCACGCGCGGCGCTTCACCGATCTGGCCAAGGAGTTCCCGCCGGCGCGGCGATTGCGAAGCCAGGTAAAGCACGGCGTGTCCTTCAGGCGCGATGGTAGGGATGACCGGCCACCAGGGTGGTAGCGCGATACAACTGCTCGGCGAGCACGAGACGCACGAGCATGTGTGGCAGGGTCAGCGGCCCCAGCGACCAGCGCTGGTCGGYGCGGGCGAGGACATCGGGCGCGTGACCATCCGGTCCACCGATGAGGAACGCGACATCGCGACCGCCCATCCGCCACTGTTCGAGCTGCTGGCCCAGGTCTTCGCTGGACCATGTCTTGCCGCGACCGTCGAGTGCGACGACATGGATGTCGCGAGGCAAGGCCGTGAGAATGGCCGCGCCCTCGTCGAGCGTGGCCCGTGCGTCATCGCGACCCTTGCCACGAAGTCCGGGCTTGATCTCGATCAGTTCGAGGGGGAACTCATGCGACAGCCGCTTGCGGTACTCGGCGAAGCCTTCCGCCACCCAGGCCGGCATGCGCTCGCCGACCGCAATGAGTCGAGCCCGCATAGCGGGCTCAGTCGTTGGCGGCTTCGAAGCCGTCGTCGCCCACGGTCCACAGGCGCTCGAGGCCGTAGAACTCGCGGATGCGAGGCATCATCACGTGGACGATGATGTCGCCCAGGTCGACCAGCACCCATTCGGCTTCGGTCTGGCCTTCGACGCCGAGCGGCATCACACCCGCCTGCTTGGCGAACTTGATGACTTCGTCGGCAATCGACTTGACGTGACGGGCTGAGGTGCCCGACGCGATGAAAAGGATATCGGCGATGGAGGTCTTGCCACGAACGTCGATTTCGCGGACGTCCTTGGCCTTGAGGTCTTCGAGCGCGGCGACGACGCGCTGGCGCAGGAGCTCGTTACTGACGGCGGACTTGCCCTTGGCCTTGCGGGATGCGGTCGAACTCAAGATGCGAAAACCTCATGCGGCGGAATGCCGGCTTCGAGGGCAGTATAACCCCCGCTGGCGGCGGGCGCGTCAAATGCCTGGACAGGTATTCAGGGCCGGACGGCCTTGGGCTGAAGCATCGCCGCTGAAGCATCGCCGCTGAAGCGGCTCCCACAAGGAGCCTGCCGCAGACCTGTGGGAGCCGCTTCAGCGGCGATCAGCCCCTCAGGGCCCGATAAGGCGCCAGCAGGGCCTTATCCTCGAAACAGGCCGACGGCAGCAGAAACCGCGGCTCGTGGCCCGCCGCAAAGGCCTCACGAATGGCCGTGGCGGCGATATCCAGTGGGGTAATGGCGATGTCGACCACCGACCCGGCGGGTCCATGGACCCGCTCCGCACGGCGTCCCACGGTGAAATCAGCCAGCTCGCCCGACGGCGCATGGCTGACACCAGGACGCGTCAGCACCCCCACGTGGGCGAATTCGAACAGCTGTCGCCAGCGGTGCCAGGAAGCCAGCCCGACGAACGCATCCGCCCCGACAAGAAGCACCAACGGACGGTCCGGCCCGATATCCGCGCGCAGCGAGGCCAGCGTATCGACGGTGTACGAAGGGCCATCGCGGTCCAGCTCACGCGTATCGATGGTTAACCGGTCCTGGCCCGCGAGCGCCGCGCGCAACAGGGCAACACGACCTGAGGCATCGGCGACCGGGGCCGGCCGATGCGGCGGCGTGCGTGCCGGAACCATCCTGACTTCGGCGTCGAGCGCCTCGGCGGCTTCCCACGCGGCCCGCAGGTGGCCGTGATGGATCGGATCGAAGGTGCCGCCGAGGATGGCGAGCGGACGCGCCTGGTTCATCCGAAGGCGGCCGCGGCGCGGGGTTCGGCGATGGCGGCGATCAGTCGCTCGGCCTCGAGCCAGGGATTGCCCTGCTCGCGGCCCTTGGCCATGCGGTCGATCCGTGCGGCGCGCGCCAGGCACGACAGCCAGTGCTCACGAGGCGCACGACGCAAGGCCTTGCGAAACAATTGCTCGCGCGCGGGCCAGAGTCGTTCCACCTTGGCCTGCGCGGCGAAATCTCGTGCATTGGCCAGGCGTAGCGCCAACTGAAGTTGGTTGACCAGCCAACCCATCAGGGCGATGAGTTCGTCGCCCTCGGAGTGCAGGCCGGCCAGGATGCGCAGCGCGCGGCCACCCTCCCCGGCAAACGCCGCGTCGGTAAGCTTGAAGGCGTCAAAGCGGGCACTGTCGGCCACAAGGCCTTCCAGCGTCGCCGCGTCCAGGCGCTGGTCGCCCGCAAGCACCACCAGTTTGTCGATTTCCTGGGCGGCGGCCAGCAGGTTGCCTTCGACCCGCTCGGCCAGCATGGCGACGGCGTCGGGACTTGCCTTGACGCCCCGCGAGGTCAGTCGGGCGCCGACCCACTGTGTCCATTCGTTCGGGCGAGGTGCGTTGAACACCACCTGGATGCCGCCCGCGTCGACGTTCTTCGTCCACACCGCCTCGTGCTTGGTGCTCCACTCGGTCGCCGTGATCAGCAGGGTCGTATCCGGCGGTGGATTGGCAACGAATTCGCTGATCGCCGAACTACCGTCCTTGCCCGCTCGCCCGCCCGCGAGTCGCAGGTCCAGCAGCCGCTGGGTGGCGAACAGGGAAAGGCCAGCGGAGGAACGGGCTAGATCGTCCCAGTCGAAGCGGCTGTCCGCTTCGAGGACTTCGCGCTCGTTGTAGCCCAACCGCCGTGCCATGGCCCGCACGGCATCCGCCGCCTCGAGCACGAGCAATTCCTCGCCTGCCAGCAGGTACACCGGCGCCATCCGGTCGCCGGCGAGGTGCTTCTGCCATTGGCCGGGACTCATCGGCACGGTCAGGCTTCCTCAGGTACCGCTGGGCGTCGCCGGCGTCGCCGCGGCGGCCGGATGTGCCCCAGCGGCCTCGAGGCGGAACAGGATCGACTGGACCATGTCGCCGATCAGGCTGCGCTGCAGCTCTTCGGTCTGGCTGGCCGTACCGATGGTGTTGGTGGCGTCATAGCTGAACTCGCGGGACATGTCGACCGACTGCGGCGGAACGATGACCGTGCCGTCGCCCGCCCTCACGTTGAAGTCCACGTGGTAGCGCACCGCGTACTCGGTCACGCGTGCCGTGCCGCTCACGGTGAGCGAATCGGTACGGAAGGTGTTCGAGGTGATGGTCAGGTCAGCCGCGTCGACCGAGGCGTGGTCGACGATCTCCGCGTTCGAGTTCGTCAGCGCACGACCGAGCTCGCGCTGCAGCATGCCGCCCGATGCCACCGTGAGATGGATTTTCTTCATACCCGGCGGAAGAGCGGCCGTCTGTCGCAGATGGAAGCCGCATCCACTGACCAGCGCGACGAAGGCGAGGACCAGGGCGGTACGCAGCGAACGGGAGAGGTTCGGGCTCATGATTATCCTGCGACGATGTTGACGATCTTGCCGGGCACGACGATCACCTTGCGCACGGTCTGGCCTTCGAGCATGCGCGCCACGGTAGGCTCGGCGCGCGCCATCGCCTCGGCGTCTTCCTTCGACGCCGAAGCCGGCACCTCGATGGTAGCGCGAAGTTTGCCGTTGACCTGCACTGCATAGGTCAGCGAATCGCGAACCAGGGCCGTCGGATCGACCACCGGCCAGCCCGCATCCTCGACCAGGGTCTCCCCGTGGCCGAGCACCTGCCACAGCGCATGGGCGATGTGCGGGGTGAACGGATTGATCAGCTGGACGACCGCGGTGAACGCCTCCTGGCGCAGGGCGGCGCCCTTCGCACTGGCGTCGTCGAACTTCGCCAGCGCGTTCAACAGTTCCATCAGGGCCGCGATGGCCGTATTGAAGGACTGGCGGCGACCGATATCGTCGGTGACCTTCTGGATGGTTTCGTGGAGCTGGCGGCGCAGGGCCTTGCGCGCACCGTCGGCGGCAGCGTTGTCACCCTCTGCCTGGGCAGCCACATCGGCATGCGCCGACACGTCGCGCCACAGCCGGCGCAGGAAGCGGGCCATGCCTTCCACACCGGCCTCGTTCCATTCCAGCGACTGGTCCGGCGGCGCGGCGAACATGGAGAACAGGCGCACCGTGTCCGCGCCGTACTTGCCCACCATGGACTGCGGGTCGACACCGTTGTTCTTGGACTTGGCCATCTTCTCGATGCCACCAATTTCCACCGGCTTTCCGTCGCTACGCAGCACGGCGCCGACAATGCGCGCGCGTTCGTCGCGCTGCACGTCCACGTCGGCCGGATTGAACCAGGTGAGCGATCCGTTGGCTTCCTTCCGGAAGTAGGTTTCGGCGATCACCATGCCCTGGCAGAGCAGGTTCGTGGCCGGCTCGTCGCTGTTCACCAGCCCTTCGTCACGCATGAGCTTGTGATAGAAGCGGAAGTAAAGCAGGTGCAGGATCGCGTGCTCGATGCCACCGATGTACTGGTCGACCGGCATCCAGTAGTTGGCGCGCTCGTCCACCTGGGCATTCGCGCCCGGACTCGTGTAAYGCGCGGCGTACCAACTCGACTCCATGAAGGTGTCGAAGGTATCCGTCTCGCGTTCACCCGGACCGCCGCAGGACGGGCACGTGGTCTTGCGCCACTCGGGATCGGCCTTGATCGGCGACTGCACGCCGGAAAAGGCGACGTCTTCCGGCAGCACGACCGGCAGCTGGTCTTCCGGCACCGGCACGGCGTCGCATTTGGGGCAGTAAATGACCGGGATCGGGCAACCCCAGTAACGCTGGCGGCTTACGCCCCAGTCGCGGATGCGCCAGTTGACCCGGCGCTCGCCGCGGCCGGCCGCGATCAGCGCCAGCGAGATGGCGTCGAACGCCGCCTTGAATTCCAGGCCATCGAACTGGCCCGAATTGATCAGCGTGCCGTACTCGGTGTACGCACCGGCGGTCTGGATATCGGACTCGAAGGTCTTGATCGTCTCGACCGCCGAGGACGACTGGTAGGCATCGGACGAGCCGCCTTCCAGTGCGTTCTGCACCACGTCGCCACCGTCGGTCGCGAGGTCGCGACGCAGTTCGGCCACGGCATCGACCACACCGCGATCGACGACGACCATCTTGATCGGCAGCGAATACTTCTGGGCGAATTCCCAGTCGCGCTGGTCGTGACCCGGTACGGCCATGACGGCACCCGTGCCRTAAYCCATCAGCACGAAGTTGGCGACCCACACCGGCACCTTCTCGCCGGTAAGCGGATGCGTGGCATCGACGCCCGTGTAGTAGCCGCGCTTCTCCTGCGTCTCGAGCTCGGCTTCGGATACACCGCCGGCCTTGCAGCTTTCGATGAACCCGGCAAGACCCGCGTTGCCCACCGCGGCACGCGTGGCAATGGGGTGCTCGGCCGCTACCGCGACGTACGAGACCCCCATCAAGGTGTCCGGGCGCGTGGTGAAGACCGTCAGCGGCTCAGACTCRCCGTCCACGTCGAAGTGGATTTCGAGGCCCTCCGAGCGACCCAGCCAGTTGCGCTGCATGGTCTTGACCGCATCGGGCCAGCCCGGCAGCGTATCCAGGCCGTCGAGCAATTCCTGCGCGTACGCGGTGATCTTGAGGAACCACTGCGGAATCTCGCGCTTCTCGACCAAGGCGCCCGAGCGCCAGCCGCGACCGTCGATCACCTGCTCGTTGGCCAGCACGGTCTGGTCGACCGGATCCCAGTTGACGACGCTGTTCTTGCGGTACACCAGGCCCTTCTTCATCAGCCGGGTGAACATCTGCTGTTCCCACCGGTAGTACTCGGGGCGGCAGGTGGTGACCTCGCGGGTCCAGTCGTAGGCGAAGCCCATGCGCTTGAGCTGCTCGCGCATGTGCTCGATGTTCTTGTAGGTCCACTTCGCCGGCGCGGTGTTGTTCTTGATCGCGGCGTTTTCGGCCGGCAGGCCGAACGCATCCCAACCCATCGGCTGCAATACGTTCTTGCCCTGCTGACGCTGGAAACGGCTGATCACGTCGCCGATGGTGTAGTTGCGAACGTGGCCCATGTGAAGGGCGCCCGAGGGGTACGGCAGCATCGAGAGGCAATAAAACTTCGGCTTGCTCGCGTCCTCGGTCACTTCGAACGCGCGGGTGGCGTTCCAGAAGTGCTGCGCGGCGGTCTCGACGGCGTCGGGGGCGTAACCGCCCTGTTCGCGCGTGCCCTGGTCTTGGGTGTCCTGCATGGTGTTGGGTACCGGTGGGATGCTCACAATCGCGGGAGACTATCCCACGGGGACGGTTCAGGCAAAGCGAAAGGCGGCGCAGGGGCGCTTTCTGTAGGGGCCGATTCATCGGCGATCCCTGCGGAGCGGGGCTTCGGGCGTGGGCGCGAGCACCCATCGCCGATGAATCGGCTCCTACAGGGGAGCCGTTACTGGCAGGTGGACTGGCCGGCGGCGACGGCCCGGACGGCGGCAGCCACCTGGTCGGCGACCTGGCCAACGGCCCGTTGATGGGCCTCGACGAGGCTGTCGTAGCTCGAGCCCGCCGGCTCGCTGGCTCGCGAGGCACAGGCTGCGCCCGCCGTCTCCCCCGAGCGAACCGACCAGCTTGCCTCCAGGGTGGCGCTACCGCCCACTTCGGAGTCGAAGCGGCGTACATCCAGCTGCACGCGAACGACCTTGTCGCCCTTGGCATGGGGCAGTCCGTGCACGTCGTGCGTTCCCAGGCGAGCGGAGAGGTCGGCCACAAGAGCGCCGCGAATCTCGTCGCCGAGCGGCGAGGCCCAGCGTTCCCCATCCAGCACGGAGACACCGGTGGCGCCGTGGCGCAGTACCAGGGAGGGTTGGTCCACCTGTGGCGGCACGCCGACGGCCTGCACGTCGATCACGAAGGGCGCGGCCACGGACGCCATCGGGGCCGACGACGGCACCAGGGTATGGAAGTGCGTGGGCGCCGAGGAGCACGCGCCCAGGGCGGTGACCAGGAGAGCGGCGCCGGCAAGGCGAAGTGTCTGGATCATGGCTGTACGTCCTTGCCCTGCTTCGGGGTCGACGGCGTGGAGACCGGCGGCGGAGCGTCGGCGCCCCGGCCGCGCAGCAACGCCTCGGGATGACGACCGAGGTAATCGGTGAAAGCGCGAACCGAGCGCACCGTGCGCTGCAGCTCCTCGAGGGTGTTGCCGATGTTCTGCTGGAGCGGGGAATCCTCCGACAGCGCATCGTTGGCCGTGCCGACCGTCTTGTTCACGCCTTGCAGCGTGCGCTTTGCCTCGGGCAGCAGCTCGGTATTGACCTGCTTCAACGTGCCGTTGAGTTCGTGCAGGCTGCCGTCGAGGTTCTTGCCGATGGAATCGAACGGAATCTTCTCGATCTTGTCGACGATGCTGGCGATCTGCTCCTGCAGGTGGTCGAAATCACCCGGCGTCGTCGGGATTTCGAACGGCCGGGCGTTCTCGTTGAATGCCACCTTCTTCGCCTTCGGATCGAAGTCCAGGGCGATATAGAGTTGGCCGGTGAGCAGGTTGCCGTTACGTGCCTGCGCACGCAGGCCGTGGGCCACCAGACCACTCATGATCTTCGGCATCTCCGAATCGTCGGTGCCGCCGGAGAGCTTGGCCAGCTTGTCGTGGGCCTGGCCCAGGCGGTCCGGATAGACCACCGCACCGACGATGACCGGGAAGGTCTGCGTTTTCGCATCGTAATCGAGGTTGACCGACACGACGCGACCGAATTTCACGCCGAGGAACTCGACCGGGGCGTCCACGTTGAGTCCACGCAACGAGTGCTCGAAGCGCATGCGGATATAACGCGGCTTGCCGTCCGGCGGCGCGATGGCCGTGGCCTGGTCATTGAACAGGCTGAACTCTTTCATCTCCGGCGCCGCCGTTTCGTCGTGCGGCCCCGGCGCATCCTGGAATGCGACGCCGCCGGCGATCACCGTGGCGAGCGACTGCGTGTTGAGCTTGAGGCCATCGGCACCGAGCGACACATCCACGCCACTGGCATTCCAGAAGCGCGCATCCTGGTGGACGAAGCGATCGTTCGGGCCGTCGACGAACAGCTGCAGGGACACGCCCTTGCCGTCCTTGTCCAGCTCGTACGAAACGATGCGGCCGACCTGGATGCGCCGGTAATAGACCGGCGAACCGATATCGAGCGAGCCCAGGTCGGCCGCGTGCAGCACGAAGCGACGCCCGGGCGCACCATGGGTTACCGCAGGCGGCGTTTCCAGTCCGGTAAAGTCGGTCTGTTCTTCTTCCGAATCGCCAGCGTCTGCACCAATGAACGCACCGGACAACAGCGTATCGATACCCGACACACCGCTCGCGCCGATGCGCGGACGAACGACCCAGTAGCGCGTGTTCTTCGTAGCGAACGCGGCCGCGTCTTTTTCCAGGTCGATGACCACGGTAATGTGCGTGCGATCTTTCGACAGGCGCATGGTGGTGACCTTGCCGATCACCACGTTCTTGTACTTGACCTGCGTCTTGTTGGCTTCGATGCCTTCGGCGGTGAGGAAGGTCACCGTGATCTTCGGGCCGGCCGACGTGAAGTGGGTGACCAGCAGCGAGATACCGACCAGGGCGGCAATGATCGGCACCAGCCAGATCAGCGAGAAGCCGAGCTTCGACTTGCGCACCTCCGGCTGCGGCAGGTCGTCGTCCTGTGCCGGCGTATTTCCTTGGTTGGTGTCGCTCATTGCGATTTCCTGTTGTCCCAGATCAAACGGGGATCGAAGCTCATGGCCGAAAGCATCGTCAGTACGACGACTACGCCGAAATAGACCACGCCGGGCAAGGGCTCGACGCGGCTGAGAATCTGAAAGTGCACGAGGGCGGAAAGGATCGCCACGACGAACACATCGAGCATCGACCAGTAGCCGATCAGCTCGACGAAGCGGTACAGCCTCGCACGCTGCTTCGACACGAGGCCGCTCGAACGCTGCACGGACACCAGCAAGATGGTCATGATGATGAATTTGAGCATGGGTACGACAATGCTCGCCGTGAAGACAATGACCGCCAGGCCAGGCGAGCCGGCGCGCCACAGCTCGAAAATGCCGCTCAGGATGGTGTTGTCGTCTTTCGAGGAAAGACTCTGCGTGCGCATGATCGGAAACACATTGGCCGGTATGTAGAACATCGCCGCAGCCAGTAGCAGTGCCCAGGACCGCGCGATGCTGCCCTGCTTGCGCACGTGCAAGGCACTATGGCAACGCGGACAATGCGCGTGCGGATCGTCGCTGTAGGCGGTAACCAGGCGACATATGTGGCACGACATCATGCCCAGTTCCCGGGCGCGCGGAGGTGCGCTCATGCTTTCGCGTCCCTGGTGACGTCCCATAGGTGGCGGGTGTCGTGGCTCGAGAACACGGTGATCAGCACGGTCAGGAAGCCGAATGCCCAGATGCCCGGACCCGGCACCACGTCGAAATAGGTATGYGCCTTGACCACGGCGACCAGGGTGCCAAGCATGAAGACCTCGATCATGCTCCAGGGCTTGACCCTGACCAGGGCCGTCATGGCCTGGGCGAAGCCGGGGGCGCGGCGACCCTCGCGGGCGAACCAGAGCACCCAGCAGAAGATGACGAGCTGGCTGAGGGGGAAAAAGAACAGGGTCAGCGCCGTGAGCGCCGCGACCAGCTGCGCGCCGTCGTTCCACATGGCGATCACCGCACCCCAGAGGGTGGTGGTCTCGGCCATGCCGGAAAGCTTCAAGGTGACGATCGGCGACACGTTGGCGATCACGAAAACGATCAGGGCGGCAATGATCAGGGCGAACTGCCCATCCACACCGATCCACTGATGGCGCTCCAGCACGGCGCCGCAGACGGTGCAGTCGGCCACCTGCCCACGCGATAGCTTCCGCTTCTGGTAGACGGAGTCGCAGTGCTCGCAAATGATCRGGTTCTGGGCGTGGTGCATGCCGTCCCGGCGCTTCAAGGCCACGGTGGCCTGCCCGCCTATGATCGCAAATCCGCGTAAACGGCGCATGACGGGCGACGTAGGATCCGTCCTAAATCGGTGTACGGGCTTGATATGCTCCGCCTCTTCCCCGATTTATGGGGCATCGAATCAGCGTCCCAGGAGCCCCACGTGACCAGCGCCCAGACCCGTAGCGAGCATATCTTCGACGCGACCACGGCCGGCTTTGAGGAAGATGTCATCAAGGCCTCGCTGACGACCCCGGTCCTCGTCGACCTGTGGGCCGAGTGGTGCGGCCCCTGCAAGTCGCTCGGCCCGATCCTGGAGAAGCTCGCCGGGGAGTTCAACGGCGCCTTCCGCCTCGCAAAGATCGACGTGGACGCCGAGCAGGAGCTCGCCGCGATGTTCGGCGTGCGCAGCATCCCCACCGTGATCCTGATCAGCGGCGGCCAGGTGGTGGATGGGTTTGCCGGCGCCCTGCCCGAAGGCCAGATCCGCGAATTCCTGACCAAGCATGGCGTGCAGCCAGGCGAGGCGGCCAATGACGAGGATGCCGAGGCCGCAACACCGGAAACGGCCGAGGAAGCCATCAACCGTCTCCAGCAGGCCATCGCCGCCGAGCCGGAGCGTGCCGAGCTCAAGCTCGACCTCGCGCTCGCCCTGATGCGCGCTGGCAACGTGGCCTCGGCCCAGTCCGAGCTGGACGCCCTGCCCGCCAACCTCGCCACCGACGCGCGCGCCGTGCGCCTGCGCAGTCAGCTCGAGCTCGCCCGAGCCCTGGCCGGTGCGCCCTCGCTCCAGGAGCTGCAGGCGCGGGTGCAAGCAAGCGATACCGACTGGGAAGCACGCGACCTGCTCGGTGTGCGCCTGCTGATCGAAGGCGAGGCCGCGGCAGGTCTCGACCAGTTCCTGGACATCCTCAAGCGCCAGCGCGACTGGAACGAAGGCCAGGCGAAGAAGCGCCTGCTGGCGGCTTTCACCACGCTGGACGATGCGGCGCTGGTGAGCCAGTACCGTAGGAAGATGGCTTCGCTGGTCTTTTGAGGAATCGCCGCTGAAGCGGCTCCCACAAGAGCATCGCCGATTTGTCGGCGATGCCTTAGCGCCTTGCCTCACCGCCCCTTCTTGCGCCGCACGTAAAGCTGCTTCCGCACCGAAGCCACCAGTTCCCCGGATGCCGTCCGCACATCCGTATCGAACCACCGCAGGCACTTCTCGCCGTTTGCGGTAGCCGCGCGAAGCTCATCGAGCACACCGTCCTCGATACGGAATTCCGCGAACACGTCCTCACGCCCCGGCGCAACGAAACGGATCTCGCCCGCCTGGTCCCAGACGATGTAGTCGTCGCCCAGGCTCTTCAGCGTCATGATCATCCAGAACGGATCGGTCATCGAGAACAKGCTGCCGCCAAAATGCGTGCGCACGTAATTGCGGTTGTACCAGGCCAGCTTCAGCCTGACGCGCGCCTGCCGGTAATCGTCATCCAGCCGCAGCACGCGGACGCCCGCGAACAGGAACGGGGGCCACCAGTTGAGGACGCGCCGCAGGGTGCTTGCTTTCATGTCGGAGGTTTCGGGATCGGGGAGCCAGCCATCCTAGTCGCGCCGCGCCGACGAACGTAGACCCCCGTTTTAAACGAGGGGTGACCAATGGCAGGGGGCCGCCCCGTTCCACGCGCCTACCATCGATCGCACTCACTCGCCGCCGGAATCCGAGCCATGCGCCTTACGCTCCGCCGTGCCACCCTGCCCGCCGCCCTCGCCGTGGCGATGGCCTTCTCAGGCTCCTCCGCCGTCGCCCAGGATCTTCCTGCTCCCGTCGACCAGCCCTACCAGGGCACCCTCGGCCTGACGGTGGACCTGACCGACGCGCCGAAAAACATCTATCACGTGCACGAGACCATCCCGGTGGCGTCCGGTCCCCTCACGCTGTTCTACCCGAAGTGGATCCCCGGCGAGCACTCACCCACCGGCCCGATCCAGAACGTGGCCGGCGTGGCGATCACCGCGAACGGCAAGCCGCTGGCCTGGCGTCGCGACCTGAAGGAAATGTACGCGCTGCACGTGGATGTACCGGCCGGCGTGGACAAACTCGACATTGCCTTCGAGTTCCTCGCACCGCGTGAAGCGGGTGGCTTTTCGTCCAGCCCTTCCTCCACGCCGAACTTCGTCGCGCTCGAATTCAATCAGGTGGCGTTCTATCCGGCGGGGTACTACACCAGT
>NZ_JBFUJE010000043.1:0-17619 GCF_056401535.1 Luteibacter sp. P4_E6
GCTGCGGGCATCCGCGTGCGGGAACAGCTTGGGCAGGTGCTCGTAGAAGGCGAAGTCGGTGGCGACGATGGCGGTCACCGGGGCCTGCATGGTCTTCTCGGCGTTGCTCTCGGAGAGATACGGCTTGAGGCGCTGCTTGGCGTCAGGCGACTTCACGAAGACGACGCGCATGGGCGAGGAATTGGCCGCGGTGGGGCCGAACTTGGCCAGATCGTACAAGCGGCGGATCTGCTCGTCGGTCACTTCCTTCGGTTGCCACGCGTTGTAGGTGCGGGCGGTCAGGAAAAGCTGGTCAAGCGAAGCATCGGACAACGGAGCGCTCATGGATATCCTTGTACAGTGACGGATCGCCGGGGCCCCGGCATCCCGACAGTGTAAGCGTCATGACCCGGTCCGTGATCGGTCGGCCAGGGAACGAACTGTGGCAAATTCGACAACAATCCTGCCCCACGACGCCTGCTGGGTTGTGACAGACGGCGCGGCCGGCAATCGGCGGCAGGCGCTGGCGCTGGCCGAGGCGCTGACCCCATCTATCCGCGAGATCATAGTGGAGCTGCGCGCTCCCTGGTCGTGGTTCGCGCCCCGGCAACTGCCGGGTTCGCGCATGGCCCTGGGCGGCAACGACGAAAGCCTGCGACCGCCCTGGCCGAAGCTGGTCATCGGCTGCGGTCGCAGCGCCGCCTGGGCGACCCGGCAGATCCGCCAATGGTCGAACGGCAAGACCCTGGCCGTGCAGTTGCTGGATCCGAGGATCGATCCGGCCCACTGGGACCTGGTGATCGCGCCCAAGCACGACACCCTGCGCGGCGACAATGTCCTCAATCCGCTGGGTTCGTTGCATCCCATCGACGACACATGGCTGGCCGACGGGCGCGATGCCTTCGCCCCGTTCGCCGAGCTGCCATCGCCGCGGCTGGGTGTGTTGATCGGCGGAGCCAGGCACGGCACGCCGTTCGACGACGCCGCGGCAACAGCCTTCCTCGCGGCCGTGAAGCGACGGCATCAGGCCGATGGCGGCTCCGTCCTGGTGGCGGCGTCACGGCGAACACCGGAAGCACAGCGGGGTCGCATTCGCGAAGGATTCGCGGGCTTGCCCGGGGTGGTCTGGACCGATAGCACCGACGGTGCGAACCCCTACCCTGGCGTGCTCGGCTGGGCCGATCGGCTCGTTGTCACGCCGGACTCGGTGAATATGCTGTCCGAGGCCTGCGCGACAGGGCGGCCCGTGCACACCTTCGTTTCGCAGCCGCTGCCGGAGAAGCTGGAGCGGTTTCACCGGGAGCTGCGCTCGGCGGGGTTGTTGCACGATATCGATGCGACGACGGCGACGACGCAAACGCCGCTACGCGAGACCGCGGCGATTGCCTCCGAGGTACGCCGGCACCTGGGGCTAAGCGACGCCGTCGCCCGGTAGGAACCGATTCATCGGCGAGCTCTCCGTGGGAGCCGATTCACCGGCGAGCCCTCTGTGGGAGCCGATTCATCGGCGAGCTCTCTGTGGGAGCCGATTCATCGGCGATGGGTGCTCGCGAAAATCTGGCCCGCTGCCGCGGGATCGCCGATGAATCGGCTCCTACAAGGGGTTTTTCAGGCGTCGACGTAACGGGCTGCGTCGCCAACCCAACGGGCGATCAGACGCTCGCACCGCGCAGGATGGTCTTTCATCATCGCCTCGGCGACACGCTGTACCTCGGGCATGAGATGACCATCGCGCGTGAGGTCCGCGATGCGAAACTGCAGCTGGCCGGTCTGTCGCGTGCCGAGCACCTCGCCCGGACCACGCAGTTCCAGATCCTTCTCCGCGATGCGAAAACCGTCATTGGTTTCGCGCATCACCTGCAGGCGTTCGCGCGCCAGTCGCGACAGCGGGTTCTGGTAGAGCAGCACACAATTGGAAGCGATGGCCCCGCGACCGACGCGTCCACGTAGCTGATGCAACTGGGCAAGGCCAAGGCGCTCGCTGTTCTCGATCACCATGAGGCTGGCGTTGGGCACGTCCACACCTACTTCGATCACCGTGGTCGCGACCAGCACGGCAAGTTCGCCGGCCTTGAACGCGTCCATCACCGCCTGCTTTTCCTTCGGCTTCATGCGGCCATGAATCAGGCCGACGGCGAGATCGGGCAAGGCGATGGTCAGTTCCGCGTGGGCGACTTCCGCGGCCTGCGCGTTGAGCTGCTCGGATTCTTCGATGAGCGTGCATACCCAGTACACCTGGCGCCCTTCCATGCACGCGGCGTGGATGCGCTCCATGACGTCGTAGCGGCGCTCATTGGAGATGGCGACGGTCTGCACCGGCGTGCGGCCCGGTGGTAGTTCGTCGATCGACGAAACGTCGAGGTCGGCATAGGCGCTCATGGCGAGCGTGCGTGGAATGGGTGTCGCGGTCAGCACGAGCTGGTGCGGAATAAGATCCCCCTCAGCGCCTTTGTCACGCAAGGCGAGACGCTGGTGCACGCCGAAGCGATGCTGCTCGTCGACGATGACCAGGCCGAGCTTCGCGAAGCTGACGCCCTCCTGCATGAGCGCGTGCGTGCCGACCAGCACATGCGCGCCGCCTGCCGCGCGCGCCAGCGCACTCTTGCGCGCCTTGCCCTGCACCTTGCCGRCCAGCCATTCCACCTCGAGGCCGAGCGGTTCGAACCATGCACGAAAGTTGCGCAGGTGCTGTTCGGCAAGCAATTCGGTCGGCGCCATCAGCGCGACCTGGTAGCCACTCTCGATCGCCGCCAACGCAGCGAGCGCGGCGACGACGGTCTTGCCACTGCCCACGTCACCCTGGACCAGACGCAGCATGGGGTGTGCGCGTGCGAGGTCGCGGGCGACTTCTTTCGATACACGCGACTGGGCTTTGGTGAGTGCGAACGGCAGCGCGGCGAGGAGTCGGTCGCGCAAGGTACCGGCACTCTTGAGCGCGGGTGATTTGCGCTTCTTTACCGCCGCGCGCATGCGCCGCAAGGTGAGGTGCTGAGTGAGCAGCTCCTCGAAGGCAAGCCGTTGTTGTGCGGGATGCGTGCCCTCCCCCAGCTGCCGCAAGTCCACGTCGGGTGGCGGGCGGTGCACATGAAGCAAGGCGTTACGCAACGAGGTCAGACCCATGGGGCGACCGATCTCGTCGGGAATCAATTCCAGACGGTCGTCTGTCGGCAAGTGCGCCAGTGCACGTGAGATCACGCTGGCGAGCCGACGCGGGCCCAGGCCTTCCGTCGTGGGGTAGACCGGCGTGAGGCGCTCATCGACGAGCACTTGCTCGTCTGCTTCGATGCGCTGGTATTGCGGGTGGACGATCTCGAATCCCTGCGGCCCCTGCCTCACTTCACCGAAGCACAGCAGTCGCGTGCCCTTGGCCAGCAGGTCCACTTGCGACTTGCGGAAGTGGAAGAAGCGCAACAGCAGCGGACGACCGGAGTCGTCACCAATGATCACCTTGAGCTGGGGCCTGAATCGGAAGCCCCGCTCAACATGCTCCACGATCCCCTCCACCTGCGCACGGTCACCCGGACGGAGGTCGGCGATGGGCACGACCGTGGTGCGATCTTCGTAGCGCAGCGGCAGGTGGAACCAGAGATCCTGCACCTCGCGCAGACCGAGCTTGCCCAGTGTTTCGGCGAGCGCGGGCCCGACACCGCCGAGTGTTGTCAGCGGTGCGCGTCCGGGATCCGCCAGCGATGCCGCCGGCGTGGTCACTGCGCTTCGGGCCACGGGTCGTGCCGTGGATTACGGCAGGACGAGGATCGCGTCGACTTCGACCTGGGCGCCCTTGGGCAGGCCCGAGACCTCGATCGTCGAGCGTGCCGGGTACGGCTGCTGGAAGTATTCGGCCATCACCGCGTTCACGGCGGCGAAGTTGCCCAGATCCGTCACGTAGATGCCCACGCGCACGATGTCCGCCAGCTTGCCACCGGCGGCTTCGGCCACGGCGACGAGGTTGTCGAACACGCGACGGGTCTGCAGGGTGATATCGCCCTCGACGAGATTGCCGGTGGCGGGATCGAGCGGGATCTGGCCCGAGAAATACACCGTGTTGCCGGCGCGTACGGCCTGCGAATACGGGCCAATGGCCGACGGTGCCTTCTCAGTGGCGATGGTGCTACGGGTCATGGGGCGTCCTCGATGCGGAATCGAGACAGTCTAACGCGGTGGACCGTGATCTTCTGCCGTCACGACGTGTAGTTCGAACTTGGCCTGGCGGAAGCCGCAAACCTTCCGCGGGCCTTTGGCTTCGAACTTCCATATCTCGGTGATGCGGTCGTCCTCGCCCGGGCTGAGCTCGAGATACGCCGCGTCTTGGTAAGTGACAAGCCTGCCTCCCTGCATGCCGTCGGTGGGCAACCCCTTTGCCAGTGCCTGGTTTTCGACGCTGCCAGGGTCAGCCCTGCCCTGCGCATCCAGGTAAACCGGCAGAAACCAGCTCTCCTGGTAGGTCCCGTCTCCCGCCGTTGAATCGCCATCGAAGTAGGAGACGAGTCCTACGCGACGGGTGTGGCCGCTACCGTCCAGATCGACGTTTCCGGTAGCGACAAGACCGTAGGAAACCTCAGAAGCTCGCCCACGATTCCTGAACTGAGTCCCGGAAGGTTGCCCGTCGATTATTAACGGCTCGAAGTACTCCGGCACCTTTGCCAGGAAGATCGACTCAGAGGCGGATGGAGGCCCCATCGACGCGGCGGGACCGCTGGCAAGCAGCGCGCGACACATCGCACCGTCGAAACCGGCTTGGATAATGGGATGTGGCGTCGGCACCCGCGCCCCCGAACAGGTGGGCATGATGTCGCCCGATGAGTCAATCGCGGCGAACGTGATATTGGTCTGGTCTCGCCACTCGTCGAAGATCATTGGCTGACCCCGCACCATGACCAGCGATTCGTTCATGCCGAAGGCCCAGTCGTTCGCGCCATCATTTTGAATGCGCCGGCTTTCCATGTCCGGCGGCGAAAGGCGGGCCTCCATACCAGGCGTGAAAACCATCGCCTCCATGGAATGGGCCGTGCCGCCACTATCGATCAAGGCCACGGCCATTCGATGACCACCCGACGTCACGCGAGCGACGGCCGGCAGACTGGCATTGGCATCCTGGCCGATATCAAGCTTCTTCGCGACGGCATCGGTCACATGCACCGTCGGAACGGCTTCGATCGTCCCGTCTCCCGCGTCGAGCATGACCTGAGCGGCCTTACAGAGTTCAGGCGCACCCGCTGGTAGCGGAACGTAAGGCGAGCCCGTCGTGTGCAATCGAGACGTCTCGACCCAGCCTGTCGAGACCTTTTGTTTTCCGTGGAAACGGACATAAGAGAGATTGCCGCAACGGGTGACCAGATCGACGGGGTCACCGGTAATGACATAGCCGTCGTCAGCCGGAGGGTAAAACACCTCGTCCTTGGCCGGGTTATGGGCCTTGAGCGCCAGATGTTCTGCCGGAGCACCGATCACCACGGCAGGTGTGACCGTGCGTTGCATCACGGCGATGTAACCTGTCGAGCAATCGGTGCCGTCCTGCGCCAGGCAAGGTAACGACCACAACACGACGACAACCATCCCTAGCAGGGCAAGCGCCCGGCGCCACGCGAATTCCATGTCTTAGCCCCTGTATGTGCGTCGCGATCTTCCCACCGCCCGAAGCGGTTGGGAAGATGGCGCAGAAGAAGCCTTATAACGGGTGGCGGTAGACGCCGCTAACTACACCAGTGCGGCGGACGCGACGCATGACGTCGGCCAGGTGCTTGCGGTCCTTCACCTCGATGGCGAAGAGCAGCGTGGCGGCCGTGCTGTCGCGTTCGATGTATTCGACGTTTTCGATGTTCGAGCCGGCGTCGGCGATGGCGGCCGCGACCGTGGCGAGTACGCCCGGGCGGTTGAGGACTTCGATGCGCAGCTCGGCACGGTAATCGCCCTGCACGTCGCGGTCCCACTCGATGGCGACGATGCGCTCGGGCGTCTTCCGGAACTCGACCACGTTCGGGCACTCGACGCGATGGACGACGATGCCCTTGCCCGACGACAGGAAGCCGACGATTTCGTCGCCCGGCAGCGGGTGACAGCAGTTGCCGAAGCTCAACACGCCACGCTCCGCACCACTGATGCGGATCTTCTCGGCGTTGTGCTCGGCAGGCGCCTGCGGATGGCTTCCCTCGCGCGGCCCGAGCAGGGCGACGAGTTGCGTGGCGACCTGGTCGGCGAAGCGATTGCCGAGGGCGATCTCGGACAGCAGCTCCTCGAGGCGCTTCAGCTTGGCATCGTCCAGGAAACGATCCAGCGCGGCGGCTGGCACGGAATCGAGGCTAAGGCCGCGCGCATCGAGCGCGCGATCGAGCATGCGGTGACCGAAGTCCACCGCATCCTCATGCTGCAGATGCTTGAGGTACTGGCGAATCGCCGTGCGCGCCTTGCCGGTGACGACGGCTTCCAGCCAGGCCGGGTTAGGCACAGCTGAGGGCGCCGTAATGATTTCTACCTGCTGGCCGGAAATCAGGCGCGTGCGCAGCGGCACGAGCTTCTTGTCGACGCGCGCTGCGACGGCGTGGTCGCCCACGTCGGTATGCACTGCGTAGGCGAAATCCAGGGCCGTGGCGTTGCGCGGCAGCGAGAAAATCTCACCGCGCGGGGTGAACAGATAGACCTCGTCCGGGAACAGGTCGATCTTGACGTTTTCGAGGAACTCAGCGGCCGAAGGCGTATTCGCCTGGCTGTCCGCCAGCGCGGAAAGCCATTCGCGGGCACGCGCCTGTGCGCTGTTCGCGGGACCCGAATCCGACTTGTATGCCCAGTGCGCCGCGACACCCCGCTCGGCGACGGACTCCATTTCCGACGTTCGGATCTGGATTTCGATCGGCGCGCCGAAGGGGCCGAGCAGCACGGTATGCAGCGACTGGTAGCCATTGCCCTTCGGAATGGCGATGAAATCCTTGAAGCGGGCGTCCACCGGCTTGTACAGGCCGTGCACGGCGCCCAGCGCCATGTAGCAATGCATGGCCGAATCGGTGATGACGCGGAACCCGTAGACGTCCATCAGCTGGGCGAACGATTTGTGTTCGCCGCGCATCTTCGAATAGATGCTCCAGGCCGACTTGATGCGGCTCACCGCGCGGCCGGGAATCTTCTCGGCGGCAAGGCGTCCTTCGAGGGCCATCTCGATCTTGGCCATCGCCTCGCGACGGTTGCCCAGCGCGGCACGGATACGCTCGCCAATGATGCGATGGCGATCCGGATACAGCGCCTTGAAGCCGAGGTCCTGCAGTTCGGCCTTGAACTTGTTCATGCCCAGGCGCTGTGCGATCGGGGCGTAGATCTCGAGCGTTTCGCGGGCGATGCGGCGACGCGACTCGCCGTCTTTCGCGCCCAGCGTACGCATGTTGTGCAGGCGATCGGACAGTTTGATCAGGATGACGCGAAGGTCGCGCGCCATCGCCAGCAGCATCTTGCGAAAGCTTTCGGCGTCCGCTTCCTGCCGGCTGGAGAAACGCATCTTGTCGAGCTTGGTGACGCCATCGACCAGCTCAGCCACGGTCTCACCGAATTCGCCGGCGAGTTCGTCGCGTGCGAGCTTGGTGTCTTCGAGGGTGTCGTGGAGAATCGCCGCGATGATCGTCTCAGCGTCCAGGCCGAGCTCGGCCAGGACCTGCGCCACGGCCACCGGATGCGTGATGTAGGGCTCACCCGATTTGCGCGTCTGCCCGTCGTGTGCGGCGGCACCGATCAGGAAGGCGCGGCGAATCCGCAGCACCTGATCCCTGGGCAGATACGCGCCCACGCGATCTTCCAGCGCCTGCACGTACGGCGGCACCGAGCCATCATCGACCACGTCGGTCAGTTTTTTCGCAGGGACGACTTCCATGGGAGGGTCTCGCGCCTAGCCGGCGCAGCCTCCCGCACGCGGCCTCAGCAGCCGCGCGTCAACGTGCGCAGTGTTCCGTTTATGACAGGGCCGACAGCGACCCGGTGTCATCAGTCATCCCCGCCCTTCGAGAGGTCGTCGTCCACTTCCGTGGCGGCCCACTCGAGGGCTTCACGCTCGGCGCGCTCACGGGCGGCACGGTCGATTTCGTCGATCATCTCGTCGTTGACGCGACGGTCGGCGATTTCGCGCAGGGCCAGCACGGTCGGCTTGTCGTTGGCGGGATCGATGGTCGGCTCGGCGCCCTTGGAGAGCTGACGGGCACGCTTGGTCGCCATGAGCACCAGCTCAAAGCGGTTGTCGACTACCTCTAGGCAGTCTTCGACGGTAATACGGGCCATTTCAAATCCTTGACAATAAAGACACTTCTGGTCGGGCAGTTTACCGGTCCGGCCGGTTGGCTGGCAATCAGGGGAGGGGTATCATGCGCGGTTCTGGCCAGGATGGACGGGTATTAGTGCAAATAATAAAACCAAGCGGTACACTAAAGTATCGCCCCACCCGCAAAGTCGCCCCGATGCACCTGAATCTGATCTCCCGGATCGCCAGACCCGCTTTGGCCGTGTTCGCCACCGCCCTGCTTGCCGCGTGCCATATCGCACCGCCGCGCACGGACGATCCGAACGAACACTTCAACCGGAACATGTACGCCTTCAACGACAAGCTCGACAAGGCGGTCATTCGCCCCGTGGCTGTCGGCTACCGCAAGGTCACCACCCCGGCCGTACGCACCGCCGTCAGCGACTTCTACACCAATATCCGGCTGCCGATCACGGTGGCCAACGACCTGCTGCAGGCTCGTCCGAAGCAGGCGATCCAGTCGACCAGCCGCTTCGTCGTGAACCTGACGATCGGTTTCCTCGGCTTCAAGGATCCGGCAAGCCTGCTCGGCATTCCCCTGGAAGACAACGACTTCGGCGTGACGCTGGCTCGCTGGGGCTTGCCCGAGGGCGACTACCTGGTGCTGCCGCTGGTCGGCCCGACCACGGTCCGCGATGTCTGGCGCCTGCCGGTCGACAGCTATTTCTTCGACCCGCTCAGCTACTACTCGCGCAACCACAGCTACAAGTACGGTCAGGAATACATCCCGTCGGCGCTCTATCTCGTGACCCTGCGCTCGCGCGGTATCGATGCCGAGAGCTTCCTTGCCTCGGCCTACGATCCGTACGTGTTCATGCGTGACGCCTACCGCCAGCAGCGCCTGTACCAGATCTACGACGGCAACCCGCCGGACGCGGTCATTGAACAGATGCAGGGCCTGAACGACAACCAGGGCTTCGATCCCGACAAGCTGCTCGATGAGCAGCACAAGTGGGAACGCCAGAACGGCGAAAAGCCCGAGTAAGGAGAAGGCCCCGCGAGGGGCCTTCTTTTATGGTTCGTCGTCGATTTCCGTGGAGCCTTTTCCTGGTCGCTCGTGCGCTTGATGCCTGATTTCCGGGCTTTCAGGCCGGCGATTCTCTCGCGCCTCGCGCCTCGCGCCTCGCGCCTCGCGCATGGCTCGCCTTCGGCTTCGCGGGGCTCGGCGTTGCCATCGCTTTCTACACTTGGGCGTCTCGCGGGGAGACCTTGGTGTCCACCCTCGCGGCTCAGACACGTCCTCCGCGTTCGAGAAGGAAAGGCCGCTCACGCGGCCCGTGTATCTATTTGGCCTACGGCCGCTCCACTTGTGCGGAACTCGCATCGAGGGTGGACACCAAGGTCTCTCACGACGATACGGTGGAGTGGGCGGAGAGCCGTTGGCGTGGGCCCTCCCGGAACACCCAGCCGATGCGGAAGCGRTTGCKGGYAMCCGGTTGCGGAACGCCTTACTCGCGTCTGCGCCTCCRCCGGCGTGCCTGCKTRCCTGCGWGCCTGCCGACGATGYTGCCGCGCTTTSGCTCGACCCACGCGAACCTCARGGTTSGGGAGAGTCTTCGGTGCCCACCCTCGAGGCGAGTTCCGCACAAGTGGAGCGGCCGTAGGCCAAATAAGTACACGGCCGCGCAGCGGCCTTTCCGGTACGGAACGCGGAGGACGTGTCTGAGCARCGAGGGTGGGCACCGAAGGCTCTGCGCCGCTACGTCGGGGCGCCGAAGGCTCTGCGCCTCACCCCTCACGCAAGCGGCCGCGTGAGTTGGTAGGTCGAGGCAAGCAGCCGATCGCCGATGAATCGGCTCCTACACACACGCAAAGGCAGGAGCCGGGATCTGGCGTTGGCGTTAGAGCAGGTTTTCGACGCCTGAGACGCGCGCCAGCGCCTGCAGGCCTTCCGGCGTGTGGGTCACCACGAGCGTCTTGCCCTTCGTGCGCGCATGCGCCAGCAGGGCCAGCAGCGTGGCGAGGCCGGCGCTGTCGGCATGGGTGACGCCGCTGAGGTCGAGCGTGGTCTGGCCGCTACGGTCGAGCTCGGCACGGGCCGTTTCGAGCGCGCCGGCCGCCGTGGCGAACGTCAACGCACCGGACACGCCGAGGGTGCCCGGTGCCGTGGTCGTCAGCGAGAACGACGCCGGAATCACTTCTGGGCGCCGCCCTTGGCGCCACCGGTATCCTTCTGGATATCGTCGATCGCGGCACCGCCCTTCGATTCGAGGTCGGCGGTCAGCTTGTCGAGGCCTTCCTTCTTGATCTCGGCGTCGACCTGGTTGCGATAGTTCGAGATGTACGAAATCCCTTCGATGATCACGTCATACGCCTTCCAGTCGCCGCTGGCGCTCTTGCGGAACGCGTAGTCGACCGAGACCGACTTGCCGTCGTCGAGCATGACCTGCGTGCGGACCACGGTGCGCTTGTTGTTGAGATCGCCGGTGAACGGAAGGACTTTCACGCGGCCACGGGTGTAGTTGAGCAGGCCTTCGGCGTAACGGTGCGTGATCGAGTTGTAGAAGGCCTTGGCGAAGCGCTGGCGCTGCTCCGGGGTGGCCTTGCTGGCGTTCTGGCCGAGCACGAGGATCGACGCGTAGTCGATATCGAAGTGCGGCAGGAAGGTGTCGTCGATGACCGCGATCAGCTTCTCGTGATCGTTCTTGAGCTCGGCCTGGTGACCTTCGATGGCCTTGGCAAGGTCATCGGAGATCGTCTGCACGATCGCCTCGGGGCCGGGACCCTGGGTGGCGGACGCCGGCGCGGGGTCCTGGGCAAACGCGGGGGCGGCGATGACGCCACCGACGGCCAGAGCAATGGCAAGGGAAAGCTGACGCAACATGCGATGTCTCCTGGATTCCGGCCTTATTTCTTGCCGGAGTTGTCGGGTTGGGTGCCGCCCGAGGCGCCACCGGATTTGTTGTCGCTCGGCGAGCCGTTCACGAGGAACTTGCCGATCAGGTCTTCAAGCTGGAGTGCGGACTGGGTGAGGATCAGCTGGTCGCCTTCGGCGAGGAAGGTCGGCGAGCCGCCCGGCTGGATCGCAACATACTGGCTGCCGATCAAACCGCTTGTGAACACCGCGCCGGCCGAATCATCCGGTATCTGGGAGTAGCGCTTGTCGATCGCAAGAGTCACCGTGGCTTCGCTGCTGCCCGGCTTGATCGTCACCGCGTCGACGCTGCCAATGGGCACGCCGGCCATCTTCACCGCCGCGCCCGGCTGCAGGGCACCGACGTTGGTGAAGTTGCCGGTGACATGGAACGTGCCACCCAGGCGATCCGGGGCGCTGCCGCCACCGAAGAACTTGCCGATCATCTCTTCCAGCTGCTGGGCCGGACGGGTCAGGCCGATTTCGCCACCTTCCTTGACCGGGGTCTTGGACAAACCGAACTGGATGCCGACGTACTGGTCGCCGAGCAGGCCGCTGGTGAAGATCGTGGCCACGGAATCCTCGGGGATGTCCTTGTGGCGGTCGTCGATGGACAGGGTGACCTTGGCTTCTTCCTTGCCGGGAACAAGCTCGATCGCCTGCACGGAGCCGACGCGGACGCCGGCGATCTTCACCGGCGCGCGGTTCTTCAGCTGGCCGATGTTGGCGAAGTGGGTTTCCACCGTGTAGCTGGAGCCCTGGCTGGCGTTGGCGACCGACGTGGTCTGCGTGGCCAGGTAAGCGAGGGCGGCGAAGCCGAGCACGATGAACAGGCCGGTGCCGAAGGCATAGGAACGTCTCTGGGTCACGGCGCGATCCTCGAACGGGTAAAGAAGGAATGGACAGTCATGGCGGGTCTCCGGTGCCTCAGATCAGGAACGAGGTGAGGACGAAGTCCAGCGCCAGGATGGCGATGGACGAAGCGACCACCGTGCGGGTTGTCGCGTAAGCGACGCCTTCACTGGTGGGCGGCGTGGTGTAGCCCTGAAACACCGCGATCAGGGAGACCACGATGCCGAAGGCGAAGGATTTGAGCAGCACGCCGTCGATGATGTCCTTATGGACATCCACCGTGGCGGTCATGTTCGACCAGAACGTGCCGTTGTCGATGCCGAGCCAGGTCACGCCAACCAGATGGCCGCCGAACACGCCCATGGCGCAGAACACCACGGCGAGCAGGGGCAGCGCGACCACGCCGGCGAGGAAACGCGGGGCGATGACGTAGGCGATGGGATCGACCGCCATCATCTCCATGGCGTCGAGCTGGTCGGTCGCGCGCATCAGGCCGATCTCGGCGGTGACCGAGGTGCCGGCACGCCCGGCGAACAGCAGCGCCGTCACCACCGGACCCAGCTCGCGATAAATCGCGATAGCGACGACGGTCCCGGTGGCCGAGGTGCCGCCGAAGATCGAGAGCACGTCATACAGCTGCAGACCGAGCACCATGCCGACGAACAGGCCACAGGTCATCACGATGGTCAGGCTCATCGCGCCGACGAACCAGATCTGCCGGACGGTTTCGCGACCGTGGCGGAAGCTACGGGGAATCGCCGCGAGGATCGTCAGCAGGAAAAGCCCGCAGGCGCCGATCTGGGTGAGGCTGCGGACGACGACATTGTCATTCCTGGCGGTCGTCATGCCTTGCCTCCTGGGAAACCGAGCGCCGTGGCGTAGTCGCCGGCGGGATACTGGAACGGGACGGGACCGTCGATCTTCCCGCCGAAGAACTGCGCGGTCCACGGCGAGCCGTCACTGGCCAGCGTGGCCGGCGCACCCTGCGCGACGACCTTGCCGTTGGCGATGAGGTACACGTGATCGGCCACCTTCTGCACGGCGGCCAGCTCATGCGCTACCAGCACGGACGTAATGCCCAGCGTGTGGTTGAGCGTGCGGATGAGCAGGAGCACCTGGTTGAGCGAAATCGGATCCAAGCCGACGAAGGGCTCGTCGTAGAGGATCAGCGCGGGATCGAAGACGATGGCGCGAGCCAGGGCGACGCGCCGGGCCATGCCGCCGGACAGTTCCGTGGGCGACAACCGCGCCGCACCGCGCAGACCGACCGCCTCGAGCTTGTTCAGCACGATGTTGCGGATCAGCTCTTCGGGTAGCTCGGTGTGCTGGCGCAGCGGAAAGGCCACGTTCTCGAAGACGTCGAAATCGGTGAGCAGGGCCGAATTCTGGAACAGGTAGCCGATGCGCTCGCGCAACTCGAAGAGTTTCTCGCGAGAGAGCGAAGGCACGTTCTCACCGTCGACCTCGATGGTCCCGGCGTCGCCGCGCATCTGCCCGGTGATGTGCTTGAGCAGGGTGGTCTTGCCGGTGCCGCTGGGGCCCATGATCGCGGTGACTTTTCCGCGGGGGATGTCCAGATCGAGATGGTCGAAGATGGTCTTGCCGTTGAGGACCGTGGTCAGTCCGCGTACGCGGACGATGGCGTCGTCGGTCATGGTGCGAGAAGCTCCTCGATCAGCGCCTCGTGGCGGCGAGCCGACGCAGGCGTGCGCTGGCGGACGGCGCGAACGATCGCCTGGAGGTCCGCCAGGGCGTCCTCGAAACGGTCGTTGACGATGATGTAGTCGAACTCGTGCGCGTGGGCGATTTCCTCGCGCGAGTTGAACAGGCGACGCTCGATCACCTCGGGGGCGTCGGAGCCGCGGCCACGCAGGCGGCGCTCCAGCTCCACGCGCGACGGCGGCAGGATGAAGACGCTGACGCAGTCGGGCTTGCCCTTACGCACCTGCCGCGCGCCCTGCCAGTCAATCTCCAGGAGCACGTCGGCACCTTCGCAGAGCTTGCCTTCGACCACGGTGCGTGAGGTGCCGTACAGGTTGCCGTGCACCTCGGCGTGCTCGAGGAAGATGCCCTCGGCGATCTCGCTCTCGAAGTCCGTTCGCTCCACGAAGAAGTAGTGGCGTCCGTATTCCTCGCCCACGCGCGGCGGCCGCGTCGTATGCGAAATGGACAGCGAGATGTCCGGCTCGCGCTCGAGCAAGGCGTTGACGAGCGTGGACTTTCCGGCTCCCGAGGGCGCGGCGACCACGAACAGGGTGCCGTCGATCATCCGCGGGTCTCTGGTTGGACGTGCATGGTTTCTCCCGGAGCCGGCATCGCGAGCTGGGCAAAACGCGATTGTAGCGAACTCTTACATGTGGGAGCCGCTTCAGYGGCGAAAAGCCAACGGAGCGGCTTAGCCGCAGCCCTATCGCCGGCATGGCCGGCTCCCACATGAAGCCCTGACCTCAAATCGGACCCTCTAGACAGAGGTGGCCACCCCCGCATAACGACTCGGCGAAACCCCGACAATCCGCTTGAACGCGTGACTGAAGGCGCTCTCGGACGCGTACCCAAGGTCTCTTGCCAGCACGGCCACAGGAACGTCGCCCTGGCGCAAGGCGCGTTCCGCAAGCCTCATACGCCACCGCGCCAGGTAGGCCAGAGGAGCCACCCCCGCGGCAGCCTTGAACTGGGAAGCAAAGATGGTCCGCGACATCGCCGCCGCACTGGCCAGCTGGTCGAGACGCCAGGGCTTGCCAGGCTCGCCATGCATCATCCGCAGCGCCACGCCCAGGCGAGGATCGGCCGCCGCACGCAACCAACCGGCCTGTAGCGGGCCACCCGCCGACAGGTGGGCGCGGAGAATCTGGACGAACAGAAGGTGGGCCAACTGGGTCCTCGCCATGCCGGAGCCGGGCAGATCGCCACGACTTTCCTCAACCATCCGGTCGAGGATCCAGCGCATGGTCACCGCTTCCGGCGCCGATCCGCGCACGTGGATCATCGGCGGCAGGGCTTCGTGCAGCATCGGCGCGTAGGTCGGATGCAAACGGACATGGCCGCCGATCTGGAGCATGTCATCGCCCTCGCCCAGCGCCACGATCGGCGTGGTGCGACCGGCGAACACCTCACGTGCGTCGACCGGCGGGAGGGCGAGATCGCTGGCCAGCACGAAGCCGCGCTCGGCGACGAGGAGGACGATGTCGCCCGCTTCCATCCGCACCGTCGCGCCTTCGTCCAGGCGCAGCCAGCACCCGCCTCGCAGCGCGGCGAAAAACTTGAGTTTGTCCGGCGGCGGGAAGCGAATTGCCCAGTCGCCCCCTGCGGTGAAGCCGCCGGAGACCACCGACTCGACATCGGCCAGTCTCAGTACCTCGGAAATCGGATCGTCAGCCATGCCCGTACGATTGAGCATGGATGACGGACTTTCAAGCATTCATCGTTCGGATGGCGAGGCCTAACCTTGTCCGGACCCTACGAGGAGATCCCCATGTCCAGCGTCCAGACCCCCATCCATTCCGGTTTCAGCATGGCCAGTACGGCGGACGAGGTGCTCGCCGGTATCGACCTGACCGGCAAGACCGCCATCGTTACCGGYGGTTATTCGGGCATCGGCACCGAAACCAGCCGGGCGCTTCGTGCCGCCGGAGCGCGGATCATCGTCCCCGCCCGTGACCTGGCCAAGGCCCGGAAGACCCTCGAAGGGATCGACGTCGAGATCGAGCCCATGGACCTCGCCGACCCCGCTTCGATCGACGCCTTCGTCGAGCGCTTCCTCGCCCGTGGCGAGCCCCTGCACATCCTGGTGAACAGCGCCGGTGTCATGGCGATGCCGTTGACCCGCGACGCACGTGGCTACGAAATGCAGTTCGCGACCAACCACCTTGGGCACTTCCAGCTGACGACAGGGCTTTGGCCTGCCCTGAAGCGCGCTCACGGCGCGCGTGTGGTGTCGGTGTCGTCTCGCGGGCATCGGTTTGCCGGCGTGGACTTCGACGATCCCCACTTCGAACGCCGCGAGTACGACCCGTGGATGGCTTACGGCCAGTCGAAGACGGCGAATGTGCTGTTCGCGCTCGGCGTCGACAAGCGTGGCGAAGCCGACGGCATCCGCGCCTTCGCCCTGCATCCCGGCGCGATCATCACCGATCTCATTCGACATATGAGTGAGGACGACCTGCGCGCTCGCGGGGCGATCGACGACGAAGGCCGCCCGGTGGTCGATCTTGCTCGTGGATTCAAGAGCGTGCCGCAGGGCGCGGCGACCAGCGTCTGGTGCGCTACGAGCCCTCAGCTCGACGGCATGGGTGGCGTGTATTGCGAGGACGTCGAGGTGTCGCCAATTCTGGTCGACGCGGACAACACACCGGGTCGTGTCAGCAACGATGTCGGCGTGCGTCCTTGGGCGATCGACCCGGAGGCGGTGGAACGGCTGTGGACGTTGAGCGAAAAGCTCACGGTGTAACGATCCCTTTACGCTGATCCATCAAGGAAACGACGCGCCGTTAATGCGCAGCGGCGCATCGTTTATTTGCCCCGCGTGAAGGATCCGCGGCGTGCATCCAACCAATGAAAACCCAGCCTGCGCGGCAGTTCGCGACGGGCGGGCATGCGACTTCTGCGCGATCCGAGGCATCACCATGCGCATCGACAATCCCAACGGTTCCTTTGACTCCTATCCGTACCGCGTGCAGTTCGAGACGCTCCGCGATATGGAAAACGCCCGCCGCCACAACTGGTCGCCCGGCTACTACGACACCGCCGAGGGCACTTGGGGGCGCCGTCCCGGCGAATTAATCGACATCCCGCTCGCCGATGGCGAGCCGGGGCCGGACCAGGGCGACCCACCGTCGGATCCCGAGCCGATCGATGTCAAGCCGAGCGGCCGGGAGACGGCCGATGTCTACTGAGACGACGACTGCTGAGGCGACGACTGCTGAGGCGACGACTGCTTGTAGACCACACCACCCTTCATGACGAAGGCGACGTGCGCGAGCGTGCCGATGTCCTGCGTGGGGTCGCCCGGCACCGCAATGATGTCGGCGTCGAGGCCCGCTTTCAGCTGGCCGATGCGATCCTGCTGGCGAAGCACCTTCGCGTCGACAGCAGTGGCAGCGAGGAGTGCGCGCGCGGGTGACATGCCATCGCGCACCATCCAGGCGAGCTCCTTGTAGTTGTCGCCGTGGGTGAAGACGCCGACGTCGCTGCCGTTGCCGATGGTCACGCCGGCACCGAGCGCGAGCTTGAACGCGCGCGCCGCCTTCTGCATGGATTCGGTCGGCGGATCGCCCGGCTTCCAGCCGCCAAAGTATTCCGACGTGGCCGCGCTGGCTTCGAGCGTGGGCATGTAGGCGACGCCGTGCTGCTTCATCAGCGCGAAGACTTCTGGCGTGCCGTCGTAGCCGTGCTCGATGGTGTCGACGCCGGCCATGACCGAGCGACGCATGCCTTCGGCCGTCGTCGAGTGCACGGCCACCGGCAGGCCCATGCCATGCGCGGCGTCCACCGCCGCCTTCAGTTCCTCTTCGGTGAACGTCGGCACGGAGCCCTTCGCCTTGCCGCAGTGGTAATCGGCGTAGAGCTTGATCCAGTCCGCGCCGTGCGCCGCCTGGTCACGCACGGCATCCAGCATCTGCGCCGGCCCGCTCACCGGGATGCCGCCCTGCGGAATGTCCATGTC
>NZ_JBFUJE010000044.1:0-17377 GCF_056401535.1 Luteibacter sp. P4_E6
CAACGGTTACGGTCGCATCGGTCGCAACATCCTGCGTTCGCTTTACGAAGCCAAGAAGAATGGCCAGGACATCCAGATCGTTGCGATCAACGATCTCGGCGATGCCAACACCAATGCTCACCTGACCCAGTACGACACGGCGCACGGTCGTTTCCCGGGTGACGTGTCGGTTGACGGCGGCGACCTGATCGTCAACGGCGACCGCATCAAGGTCTTCGCCGAGCGCGATCCGTCCAAGCTGCCCTGGGGCGAGCACGGCGTCGACGTGGTGCTGGAATCCACCGGCTTCTTCACCTCCAAGGCGAAGGCCAGCGCGCATATCGCCGGCGGCGCCAAGAAGGTGATCATCTCGGCACCTGGCGACAAGGACGTGGACGGCACCTTCGTCATGGGCGTCAACGACGACAAGCTCACCTCGAAGCTCGAAGTCATCTCCAACGCSTCGTGCACCACCAACTGCCTGGCTCCGCTGGCCAAGGTGCTCCACGAGAAGATCGGCATCGTGCATGGCCTGATGACCACCATCCATGCCTACACGAACGACCAGGTGCTGACCGACGTCTACCACTCGGATCTTCGCCGCGCCCGTAGCGCCACGCACAGCCAGATCCCGACCAAGACCGGCGCCGCCGCCGCGGTCGGTCTGGTGCTGCCGGAACTCAACGGCAAGCTCGACGGTTTCGCCATGCGCGTGCCGACGATCAACGTGTCCGTCGTCGACCTCGTCTTCACCGCCGCCCGCGCGACGACGAAGGAAGAGATCGATGCCGTCATCAACGAAGCCGCCAATGGTTCGATGAAGGGCATCCTCGCGGTCAACACGCAGCCGCTGGTGTCGATCGACTTCAACCACAACCCGCACTCGTCGATCTACGACTCGACGCAGACGCGAGTGATGGAAGGCACGCTGGTCAAGGTCCTCTCGTGGTACGACAACGAGTGGGGCTTCTCGAACCGCATGCTCGACATGACCAAGGCGCTGATGAACGCCAAGTAATGTGGAAGCCGCTTCAGCGGCGATGGGCGCCACCGGCGCTCTCCCCATGAAACAAGGCCCGCACGGCAACGTGCGGGCCTTTTCGTTTACGCCGACCGCTTCCTGTAGGAGCCGATTCATCGGCGAAGGGTGCTCGCGGCAACCTTGCCCGCTGCCGCGGGATCGCCGATGAATCGGCTCCTACCGAGAATGAAACATCGCCGGATCTTCAACGACTATCTGCACCAACCCCGATAACGATCGCCTGCGCCAGCTGGTAAAGCCCCGCGACTGGCTTCGTATAAGGACCTTCGGGATTTCCTGGCGCGACACGAAATACATAGCTGCCGACGCCAATCCAGCCAACGTTCGTCACATACGTATGACTGGCAAGCTCGCACTGGACCTGATGCGCTTCAATTTCGTTCTGGCCGCTCACCCAGAGGCAGCCGTGTCGGCTCACCTCCTGCGTGGAAGATTGTTCCCATCGCCAGTGAATGGTGACAGAGCCGAGAGCATCGGCTGGCACATCGACGACGTTGGGGGAAGCTGTCACGCTGCCTACCGGAGGTGAGCAGTTGTAATAGCAGCGGGCTTTATGACGCGCCTGTGTCGCGCTGTCGCCGTGATCAGACAAGGCGCGGGCAAGTTCCACTTGCCGCTCAGGATGTGACTGCGAAATCCGTGAACTACCCTCCACAACCGTCGTCGTACTCGCGACAGCCTCGATAATCTCAAGCTCTGCTTCATTGTCAGCTGACCGGGCGGATCCACCAAACGCAATCACCACCGCAACTACTGAAGCTCCGGCAATCAACCATAGCGATTTCATACATTGACCCTGCTGACTATCCAGCACACGCTAGTCGGTCGAACTGACTGCGAATGCAGGCATTTTCTGGCACTCGCGTAGGCATTCGCCACTATCTCGAGGATGCTGCGAAGAAAGGCCCACTCAATCCACGCAGGCCTTTCCTACTTTCAGAGATGAACCCTTTTATTGGGCGACGCCAAACACCGTGGTTTGCGCAAGCGACTGGAGGGCGGCGATCGGCTTCGTGTAAGGCCCACGGGGACTGCCGGGAGCAACACGGAAGGTGTACGCACCGACGTTGATCCAAGGCACAACGATGGTATAGGTGTTTCGCGGATGCTCACACTGGACGATATGCGCGTCGTTCTCGCCGGCCCCACTTACCCACAGGCAGCTGTACTGGGTGACTGGTTTTTGGCGCGACTGATTCCAAGTCCAGCGGATCTGCACCGTACCAAGACCGCCAGCAGGAACCCCAACTTGGACGGGAGCGGAAATACCGCCGACAGGAGGTGGGCAATTGTACAAGCATTGGTTGACCCTACCCCCCGCCGCGTTGGCTGCAACCAACGGCGCGAATGAGAACATGAGCGTCGAGAATACTGAGTGTGTAAATTTCATCCGATGGTCCTTGTGTATAAACGGGCTCTCCACAAGCGCACCTGTCGCATTGCGCGAGTGAGAAAACACAAGGTAGTCAAATCAAAAATCCACCAATGCAAGCCGCAGCTGTTGTATCGGTAGGCAACAATCGCTCGAAAAGTCGGCGGAGACTTCACGAAGCAGGCCCTTCCCGATAAAGAACGCGAGAGGCGAAAGATCATCAATGAACGCTGCGGCAATCAAACCCGGGACCACGACACCGCTGAAATAGCCAGCTGCGAAAGTCTCATGTGATCACTAACGCGACCAACTCATTGCGACCCCGGCGATTCAAGACATTTGTAAAAGTTCAGTGACACCCTGGAGCAGCCCCACACCGTATGGGGTTCTTCTCCGCTCAGGGGGAGTCGAACGATAGGATCCCTGCTCACCCTCGCCTGCGAGGCCGTCGCCACTTCCTCCGCCTTTGCGGGGAATGCACCGACGCCCAAATGCCGTTGACGAACTCGTCGGCAAGGGTCCGCTCTCTTCCTACACCTGCGACGCCAAACGCGAAAACCTCGCAGGGAACTCATATGTTCGGCCTAGCCGGGAACAGCAAGCGCCAAGAGGTTGCTGAGTCGCTGGGGTCCACGTCACACCGCACACGTCTTCCGGCAACTATGAGCAGCAGCCGGCACCGGATCAATCGCTCGAGCAAATAGCCTCGGTGAGCTACGCTGAGGTATTCATCGGCGATCCCGCAGCAGCTGGCAACGTTATCGCGAGCACCCATCGCCGATGAATCGGCTCCTACACAGAGCAGTTATGCCTTGGCGATGACTTGTTCGATCGCGCCGAAGATCGACGCGCCTGAGGCATCGGTGACGTCGATCTTCACCGTGTCGCCGAAGGACAGGAACGGGGTGCTTGGCTTGCCGTCGCGCAAGGTTTCCACCGTGCGCTGCTCGGCGAGGCATGAAGCGCCCTTGCCCGTGTCCTGGTTGGCGATGGTGCCCGAGCCGACAAGCGTGCCTGCGGTCAGCGGGCGCGTCTTCGCGACGTGGGCCACCAGCTGCGAGAAATCGAACTGCATGTCGACGCCGCACTCGGCTTCGYCGAACCACGTGCCGTTGATCCAGGTGCGCATCGGCAGGTGGAGCTTGTCGTCGATCCAGGCATCGCCCAGTTCATCCGGCGTGACGAACACCGGCGACAACGCGGAACGGGGCTTGGACTGCACGAAGCCGAAGCCCTTGGCGAGTTCGCCCGGAATGAGGCCACGCAGCGAAACGTCGTTGACCAGTCCGACCAGCTGGATATGAGCGGCAGCCTGCGCCGGCGTCACGCCCATCGGCACGTCGTCGGTGATGATGAGCACCTCGGCCTCGAGGTCGATACCGAACTCTTCGCTGGCGACGACGACCGGATCGCGCGGCCCGAGAAAGCCGGCACTGGTCGCCTGGTACATCAGCGGATCGACGTAGAACGACTCCGGCACCTCGGCGCCACGCGCACGACGTACGCGTTCAACGTGCGGAAGGTAGGCACTCCCGTCGACGAACTCGTACGCGCGCGGAAGCGGCGCGGCAAGCCTGGCCATGTCGAGATCGAACGCGCCCTGCGCGCCCCCCTCGTTGAGGTCTTCCGACAACGCGTTGAGGCGTGGCGCGATCGTGCTCCAATCGTCCAGCGCAGCCTGCAGCGTCGGCGCAATGCCGGTAGCCTTCACGGCGCGCGACAGGTCGCGGCTGACGACGATGAGCGTGCCGTCACGGCCGCCCTCCTTCAATGAAGCGAGTTTCATGCGATTCCTTGTCGATCAGGCCGACGGCGGCGTGAAGTGTTTCTTCAGCCCGCGCCAGCATTCGTAATAATTGCCCTGCAGCGACGGCGACTCGAGCGCCTGTCGCGTCGGACGGATGACCTTGCGCGTTTCGAACATGAAGGCCATGGTGCCAACGATATGGTCGGGACGCGAGACGTCCGCATTCGATGCTTTCTCGAAGCTCGCCGCGTCGGGGCCATGGCCGCTCATGCAGTTGTGCAGGCTCGAACCACCGGGCACGAAGCCGCCTTGCTTTGCGTCGTAGGCGCCGTCGATCAGGCCCATGAATTCGCTGGCGACGTTACGGTGGAAGTACGGCGGCCGAAACGTGTGCTCGGCGACAAGCCAACGCGGCGGGAAGATCGCGAAATCCATATTCGCCGTGCCCGGTGTGTCGCTGGCCGAGGTAAGTACGGTGAAGATCGACGGATCCGGATGATCCACGGCGATGGAGCCGATGGTGTTGAAGCGTCGCAGGTCGTACTTGTACGGTGCGTAGTTGCCATGCCAACCGACCACGTCCAATGGCGAGTGGCCGATGCTGGCCGACCACAATTCACCCTGGAACTTGGCCACCAGTGCGAAGTCGCCTTCGAGATCTTCGTATGCGGCGACCGGCGTGAGGAAGTCGCGCGAATGCGCGAGCCCGTTCGCACCGATCGGCCCCAGATCCGGCAGATGCAGCGGCGCGCCGAAATTCTCGGCGACATAACCACGGGCTTCCCCGTCGGGAAGCTCCACGAGAAAGCGCACACCGCGCGGCACGACGGCGATCTCCAGCGGCTCGACCTCGACCACGCCCAGCTCGGTGCGGATGCGCAGGCGTCCTTGCTGCGGAACGATCAACAACTCGCCGTCCGCGTCGTAGAAGTAGCGCCCCTTCATCGAGCCGTTGGCGCAGTACAGGTGGATACCGACGCCGGCCTGCTCTTCGGCGCCGCCATTGCCACCGAGCGTCACCAGGCCTTCGACGAAGTCGGTCGGCGTCGACGGCATCGGCAACGGATCCCAGCGCATCTGGTTCGGCGTGGCCGGCGCTTCGTGGAAGCGGTTATGGAAGGTCGTGTGCGCTAGTGCCGAAAACGGCGAATGCTGCGCGGCCGGGCGAATGCGGTACAGCCAGCTGCGTCGGTTGCGGTGGCGCGGCGCGGTGAACGCGCTGCCGGAAAGCTGCTCGGCGTAGAGGCCGTGTGCCACCCGCTGGGGAGAATTCTGGCCGGTAGGCAGCACGCCAGCCACGGCTTCCGTGGCGAACTCATTGCCGAAGCCGGTCTGGTAGCCGCGCGTGTCGTCGGTGTGGCTCATCGTGGGGATCCTTGGGATGAACGCATCGCGGCGCGGTCCGTCTCAGGACCGCGCCGCGCTTAGTCTAGCTTTCGCGAAGGCCTCGCGCGCTTAGAGCACGCCGCGGCGCATCTGGTCGCGTTCGATGGATTCGAACAGCGCCTTGAAGTTGCCGTTACCGAAGCCTTCGTTGCCCTTGCGCTGGATGATCTCGAAGAAGATCGGACCGATGGTGTTCTGCGTGAAGATCTGTAGCAACAGCTTCTTCTTGGTCTCGTCGTCGGCGTCGATCAGCAGCTTGTTCTTCTGCAGACGGGGAATGTCCTCGCCATGGTCCGGCACGCGGATGTCGATCACTTCGTAGTACGTGTCCGGCGTTTCGAGGAAGGCCACGTCCAGCGCGCGCATGGCTTCCACCGACTCGTAGATATTGTCGGTAAACAGCGCGATGTGCTGGATGCCTTCGCCGTTGTACTCACGAATGTACTCGTTGATCTGCGACTTCTCGTCCGCCGATTCGTTGAGCGGAATGCGGACCATGCCGTCCGGCGCGGTCATCGCCTTGGACACCAGGCCGGTCTTCGCGCCCTTGATGTCGAAGTAGCGGATCTCGCGGAAGTTGAACAGACGCTCGTAGTAGTCCGACCACTTCTGCATGTTGCCGAAGTGCAGGTTGTGGGTCAGGTGGTCGATGAAGGTCAGGCCGAAACCCTTCGGGCGACGGTCGACGCCCGAAATAAACTCGAACTCGCTGTCGAACACGTCGCCCTTGGCGCCGTAGGTATCGATCAGGTACAGCGCGCAACCACCGATGCCCTGGATGGTCGGCACGTCCAGTGCGAGGGTGTCGGCCTTGTGCTCGACCTTCTCGGCGCCATTGGACAACGCGGTGGCCTGCACGTCGGTCGCCGGGCGGTTGAATCGGATGGCGAAGCCACAGGCGCTCGGGCCATGCTCGGCGGCGAAGTCGGAAGCGAACGAGTTCGGCTCTTCGTTGACCAGGAAGTTGCACTCGCCCTGGCGATACAGGGTGATCTTCTTCGTCTTGTGCTTCGCCACCGCGGTGAAGCCGAGCTTCGGGAACAGCGTGTGCAGCAGGGCCGGATCCGGCGCGGCGAATTCGACGAACTCGAAGCCATCGACACCCTGCGGGTTTTCGAAGGTGGTGACTTCCATACCGATATTGGGCTGGGCGCTCATGGGCGATACTCCTGGCATTGGGCACGGCTTGCGCCGACTACCCGCACGTTATAGTTTCACTTGTAACCAATTGCAAGGACCAGCACAGCATGACCCTAGAACCCGTTGCCGCCCATGCCCCGCTGGAGCTCGAGCATTTCCTGCCCTATCGCCTGTCCATCCTGTCGAACACGGTGAGCCAGTCGATCGCCACGGAATACCAGGACCGCTTCGAGCTGAGCATGACGGAATGGCGCGTGATGACCATCCTGGCGCGGTTTCCGGAGATCTCGGCACGGGAGGTGGTGGACCGCAGCGCCATGGACAAGGTGGCGGTGAGTCGTGCGGTGGCACGGCTGGTCGACGCGGGCCGGGTGGACCGCGGCATCCACGACGGCGATAAGCGCCGCTCGGTGCTGAAGCTGTCCGAAGCCGGCTGGGCGATTCACGACGAGGTCGCGCCGCTGGCCCGGGCGCACGAGCGGGAGCTGCTGGCCCGCCTCGATGAGGGCGAGCAGGCGCAGCTAAACAGCATTCTGGACAAGCTGCTGGCGTTGTAAGGAATCGGGCCGGCGATCTTTGAATCGGAATCGCGACGCTTGGTAGGAGCCGATTCATCGGCGATCCACGGTTGCGACACCGTTAGGGATCGCCGATGAATCGGCTCCTACCGAGCAAGGGCGATCGCCAGAGCGCGGCTTACTTGACGCCGTGCATCAGCCGGTTGATTAGCGGCGCGATGAGGAAAAGCAGGATGCCCGCGCCCACCAGCAGCTCGAAGCTGAAAGTGAAGCCGCTCAGCGCCGAGCCCACCGTCATGCCGGTTTCGCCGCTGATATGGCCGGCGAGCAGGCCCGAGAGATTGTTGCCAATGGCCGTGGAGAGGAACCAGCCACCCATGGCCAGGCCCACCACGCGCATCGGCGCCAGCTTGGTCACCATCGACAGGCCGATGGGCGACAGGCACAGCTCACCGATGGTCTGCAGTACGTAGCACGCTGCCAGCGGCCAGAACGGGATGAGGCCGTCGCCGCCGACCAGGCTCTTCAGCGCGTACATCAGCACCAGGAAGGCCAGTGCGTTGAAGATCAGGCCGAGACCGAACTTGCGCGGGATTGACGGCTCCTTGCGGTGCCGGGCCGACCACCCCCAGGCCAGCGCCACAAGGGGCGCGAAGACCAGGATCGCCGCCGAATTCACCGACTGGAACCAACCGGTCGGGAATTCCCAGCCGCCGAACATGTGACGGTCGACGATGTTCTGGGCGAGGAAGTTGAAGGAACTACCGGCCTGTTCGAAGAACATCCAGAACAGCACGTTGAAGGCGAACAGCAACAGCATCGCGATCACGCGATGGATCTGGATGCGGTCGTGACGCACGGCTTCGACCACCAGCATCACGGCCACGCCGATGAACAGCACGCCGAGCAGCCAGGCGATGAAGATCGCGCCGGCCTTCGCCATCAGCAGGTACACCAGCGGAATGGCGATGAGAATGCCGATGATGACGCCGATCAGGTTCTTGCCCTCGTGGCGCTCCGGCGGCGGCAGGCCGACGCCCTTCAACTGGCGCTTGCCGATCAGGAACCAGACGAAGCAGACCACCATGCCGAAGCCGGTGGCGGCGAACACGGCCTTGTAGTTGTCCTGCAACGGCGTGTCGGTCAGTACCGAAGCGAGCCAGCCGGTCACCAACGGGGCGAGGAAGCCGCCCATGTTGATGCCCATGTAGAAGATGGTGAACCCGCGGTCGCGACGATCGTCGCCCACCGGGTAGATCTGGCCTACCAGGGACGAGATGTTCGGCTTGAACAGGCCGTTGCCGACGATCACCGTGGCCAGGCCGATGAGGAAGATGTCCTGGTTGGGCACCATCACCATGAACAGGCCGGCGCCCATGACCGCCGCGCCGACCAGGATGGATCGCTGGTAACCGAGGATGCGATCGGCCACATAGCCGCCGAAGATGGCCGACGCGTAGACCAGCGCCAGATACGAGCCGTAGGTGCGGCTGGCATAGCCCTGCCCTGCCTGATCGCCGTGGAAGAACTGCGCCACGATGTACAGCGTGAGCGCCCAGCGCATGCCGTAAAACGCAAAGCGTTCCCAGAACTCGGTCATGAACAGCATCCACAGGGGACGCGGGTGACCCAGGGTCTGCGGGTAATCGGGCACGGGCCTGGCGGTGGCTGGGGCGGTCGGTGTCATGCATTTCCCTTGGGCGTGAAGACGCTTCGTGCAGGGTGTTTAACCGTCCGGGCAGCCGCCCGTCAAATATTTACGTTCCCAGGATGGTGCGTACTTCGATCAGTTCGGGGAAGAAACTCTGTTCCAGCGCCTTGCGCAGGAAGGCCACGCCGGACGAACCGCCGGTTCCGGCACGGAAGCCGATGATGCGCTCCACGGTCTTCATGTGGCGGAACCGCCAGAGCTGGAACGACTCTTCGATGTCCACCAGTTCCTCACTGAGATGATACTCAGGCCAATGGTGGGCGGTGTCCTCGTAGATCCGCTTGAACACGGGTAGCAGGGCGGGCTGGCTTCGCCAGGGCTGGGTCAGGTCGCGCTCCAGCAGGTCGACCGGCACGGGGTGGCCGCGGCGCGCGAGGTAACGCAGGAATTCGTCGTAAAGCCCCGGCGCCTCGAAGATCACCTTCAGCCGCTCATGCGCCACGGGATCGTGCTCGAACACGCGAAGCATGTCGGCGTGCTTGTTGCCGAGCAGGAACTCCACCATGCGGTACTGCAGGGACTGGAAACCCGACGAGGGGCCCAACACGTCGCGGAACTGCAGGTATTCGGCCGGTGTGAGCGTCTCCAGGACGCCCCACTGCTCGTAAAGCTGGCGCTGGATGGCCTTGACCCGGGCCAGGATCTTCAGCGTGCCGTCCACGTCGTCCGCGCGCAGGTGCGCCAGGGCGGCGTCCAGCTCGTGGATCATCAGCTTCAGCCACAGCTCCGAGGTCTGGTGCTGGACGATGAAAAGCATCTCGTCGTGGTGGGCGGGCTGGCTGCGGGGTACCTGGGCACTGAGCACCTGATCCAGCCTGAGGTACTCGCCATAGGTAAGGCGGCCGTCGAGATCGGTGCGGATACCGGGTTCGAGGTCGCGCTGGGAATTGGCCATGGACGATTTCACATTCAGGGTGGACCGGCCGCAAACGGCGCCGTGGCGCGGTTTTGGGACCGGCGATGGCCGGTTCTATGCTGCGCCGTGCCTTGCCGGGCCATAATACCCCTGATATCTAGTCCGGCTCGCAACAACCCGAAAGTCGCTCGTGCCCCACTGGATGGGCCCGTCCGCTTCCCCAATCGTGCGTGTCGTTTCTAACCCTTCCCCTGGGAGCGAGTCGTGTCCATCGCCGCCAAGTTCGAAATCGAATATCTGCAATACCTTGACCAGGACGGCAAGGAAACCGGAAAGGAACTCCCCGCATTCGCCAAGGACCTCGACCACATGGTCGAGCTCTACAAGCTGATGGTGTCCACGCGGGTGTTCGACGCCAAGTCGATCGCCCTGCAGCGCACCGGCAAGCTCGGCACCTACGCCTCGTGCCTCGGCCATGAAGCCGCTCACGTGGGCATCGGCAGCGCCATGCGCCGCGAAGACTCGCTGGCCGTGTCGTATCGCGAATACGGCGCCCAGCTGTATCGCGGCGTGAAGCCGCGCGAGGTCTACACCTACTGGGGTGGCGACGAGCGTGGCAACGATTTCGCCGACGCTCCCGCCCACGACTTCGCCTGGTGCGTGCCCATCGGTACGCAGTGCCTGCACGCCGCTGGCTCCGCGCTCGCCTTCAAGATCCGCAAGGAGGCCCGCGTGGCCGTCTGCACGATCGGTGACGGCGGTTCGTCCAAGGGCGACTTCTACGGTGCGATCAACGTGGCCGGCGCGCAGCAGCTGCCGATGGTCGCCGTGATCGTGAACAACCAGTGGGCGATCTCGGTGCCGCGTCGCATCCAGAGCGGCTCGGGCACGCTGGCCCAGAAGGGTATCGCTGCCGGCCTGCCCTGCATCCAGGTGGACGGCAACGACATCATCGCCGTGCGCGCTGCCATGGAGATCGCGCTCGAGCGCGCACGCTCCGGCCAGGGCGCCAGCGTGATCGAAGCGGTGACCTACCGCCTCGGCGACCACACCACCGCCGACGATGCGCGCCGTTACCGCGGCGAGCAGGAAGTGAAGGACGCCTGGGAACGCGATCCCATCCCGCGCCTGCGCAAGTGGCTCGAAGGCAAGGGCAAGTGGGACGAGACGAAGGAAGAGGCCTGGAAGGCCGAGTGCGACGACTGGATGGACAACGAGGTCAACGCATACCTGGAGACGAAGAACCAGCCGGCAACGGCCATGTTCGACTACCTGTATGCCGAACTCCCCGCCGACCTCGAAGCGCAGCGAGAGATCGTCGCTTCCCTCGATCGCACGTCGTAAGGAACTCTTCCCATGGCACAAATCACTCTTATCGAAGCAGTGACCCAGGCGCTCGCCTACGAAATGCGCAACGACGAAAGCGTCGTGGTGCTCGGTGAGGACGTCGGCGTCAACGGTGGCGTGTTCCGCGCTACCCAGGGCCTGCAGGAACAGTTCGGCGAAATGCGCGTCATCGACACGCCGCTGGACGAAGCCACCATTGCCGGGCTGACCATCGGCCTCGCCGTGCAGGGCATGAAGCCCGTCGCGGAAGCCCAGTTCGAAGGCTTCATCTACCCGATGATGGAGCACATCGCCTGCCACGCTGCCCGCATGCGCAACCGCACGCGCGGCCGCATGACCGTGCCGGCCGTGTGGCGCGCCCCGTGGGGCGGCGGCATCCGCGCACCGGAGCATCACTCCGAGGCGAACGAGCATCTGTTCACCAACATCCCGGGCCTGCGCGTGGTCATGCCGTCGTCGCCCGCGCGTGCCTACGGCCTGCTGCTCGCCGCCATCCGCGATCCGGATCCGGTGATCTTCTTCGAGCCCAAGCGCATCTATCGCCAGTACAAGGAAGAAGTGCCCGATGACGGCGAGGCACTGCCGCTCGACGTCTGCTTCGTGCTGCGCGACGGCACCGACGTGACCCTGGTGACCTGGGGCGCGCAGGTGAAGGAATGCCTCGAGGCCGCCGACGAGCTGGCACAGAAGGGCATCAGCGCCGAAGTGATCGACGTGGCCACGCTCACGCCGCTCGACTTCGACACGATCGCCGAATCGGTGACCAAGACCGGCCGCTGCGTCATCGTGCACGAAGCACCGAAGACCGCCGGTTTCGGTGCGGAAATCGCTGCCCGCCTCGCCGAAGAATGCCTGTACAGCCTGCTTGCACCGGTGCAGCGCGTTACCGGTTTCGATACCCACATCCCGCTGTTCCGTCTGGAAATGAAGTACCTGCCCAGCGTCGAACGCATCGTCGAGGCCGCCGAGCGTACGCTCGCGGCATCCTGAGGAACCTATCGCAATGGCCGACATCAAGACCTTTTACCTGCCGGACCTCGGCGAAGGCCTGCCCGACGCGACCGTCGTCGAATGGCACGTCAAGGAAGGCGACACGATCAAGCTCGACGCACCCCTGGTGTCCATGGAAACCGCGAAGGCCGTCGTCGACGTGCCCTCGCCGTACTCCGGCACCGTGAAGAAGCTGCACGGCGCCGTCGGTGACATCATCGAAACCGGCGCCTCGCTGGCCGATTTCGAGATCGACCCGAACGCACGCCAGCGCGCCGAAGCCGAATCCACCGGCCATCACCATGGCCCGAAGAAGAGCGTCGGTAGCCAGGCGCCGGACGACGCGTCCAAGGTCATCGCTTCCGACGACGGCGGCGAGATCGATTCGGACGGCCCCGCGCCGGCCAAGCGCGAAGACGAAGGTACCGTCGTCGGCGCCATGGTCAGCGGCAATGCCGTGCACACCGAGCAGGTCTCCAGCGCCGGTGGCGTGAAGGCCGTCCCGGCCGTGCGTGCCCTCGCCAAGAAGATGAAGATCGACCTCACCCGCGTGCAGCCGACCGGCGCCGGTGGTGTCATCACCATGGGCGACGTGAAGAACGCCGCCGCCAACGGCAGCGCCGCCGTGGGTTCGGCTCCGGCAGCACGCCCGGCCGCCGCGCAGCACCTCGCACCGACGCTTCCCGAGCCGGGTCCGGCGCCTTCGCGTACGCCGGTGTCCCTGGCCGGCAAGGCCGTTCGCACTTCGCCCCCGGGCAAGGAAGCGATGGGTCAGCCGGAGCAGCTCAAGGGCGTTCGCCGCAACATGGCGCGCGTCATGGCCGATGCTCACGCGCAGGTCGTCCCGACCTCCATCGTCGACGACGCCGACCTGCACGCCTGGATCGGCAAGCAGGACATCACCGCCCGCCTCATTCGCGCGGTCGTGGTGGCATGCAAGGCCGTGCCGGCGCTCAACGCCTGGTTCAACGGCAAGGACCTCACGCGCACGCTTCACCCGCACGTGGACATCGGTATTGCCGTGGATACGGACGACGGCCTCTTCGTGCCCGCCCTGCGCAATGCGGACGTGCTCGACGGTGCCGGTATCCGTGCCGCCATCAAGCGCCTGCGCAGCTCGGTCGAAGATCGCAGCATCGCGGCGTCGGAGCTCTCGGGCTACACGATCAGCCTGTCGAATTTCGGCATGTTCGCCGGCCGGTACGCCACCCCGGTGGTCGTCCCGCCGACCGTCGCCATCGTCGGCGCCGGCAAGCTCAGCCACGATGTGGTTGCCGTGATGGGCGGTATCGAAGTGCATCGCCGCATGCCGCTGTCGCTGACGTTCGATCATCGTGCGGCGACGGGTGGTGAGGCGGCTCGGTTCCTTAAGGCGATGATTGACGATTTGGGCTTGCCGAACTAAGGGCATCGCCGCTGAAGCGGCTCCTACAGGGGCCGCGGTGATCGACGATTGCGGTATTCCGAACTAGAGTAGACATCCGCGCCCCTTCTGGGGCGCGGACTACTTCGGGGGAAGGATTCCATGCAGTTCCTACAGATCGAGCACTTCGCGCCACACCTCAACGACACCTTCCACGTCGATGTCGGCGAAGGCGAGTCCGCCTTCGTGCTGGTCGAAGTGAAGCCCCTTCAGGGCGCGGGTCCGACGATGCAGGGCGCGGTCCGCGCGGGCTTCTCGTTGCTGTTCCACAACACCGCGGCCATCGTCTTTCCGCAGCGCATCTACGCGATGAAGCACCGAGGGCTGGGCGAATTCGGCATTTTCCTGGTGGCCATCGCGCGCGACGCGAACGGCTTCATCTACCAGGCTATCTACAACTAGCGCGCATCTGCCGGTGCATGCTGCCGGCCTCACCTTCATCGACGAATCCCAGTCGCGCGTACAGACGCATGGCGGCGGGATTGTTCGTGGCCACGCTAAGTGTCACGGCAGGGGCGAGCGCCCGGGTTGCCTGGAGCAAGGCCGAACCGATGCCTTGCCCGCGTCGTTCTGCAAGGATCGCGATATCCACGACGTGCCAGGCATCGTCCTTGATGTCGAGATAGTAGCGACCGATATCGCGATCGCCGCAGCGCAGTCGCATGAAATGGGCGTTGGGGAAATAGCGCACGAAATGCGTGTGCTGCAAATCGAACTGGCTGTTGGCGAACGCCGCTTTTGTCGCTTCCGGCCAACCGGTGAACGCGAGTTCGTCATCGCGCGTCTGCCGATACAGGGAACGCAGGAAGGGCATGTCGCCGTCGTCACACGCATGCAGCGTGACATCCGCGATCGACAGCGACGCCGCGATGGCGCCGCTGTCCGCACGAGCCTCGGGGAACGCAGGCAGGCTCACTGGAACGCGGGGAAAGTGCCCTGGAGAGCGATGCAGAAGTTCAGCCCCAGGAACGGCTGGCAATTCTCGTGTGGTTGATTGCCACCCGCAGCAGTGACCGCCGTCGGAGCGAAGGTGGTGGTTGGCGTGGCGCCCAGCACGAACGGCGACGTAGTGGCAGGCGCAACCAGTGCGCTGCCCGGCGCGGGAACCGAGGTACGCAAGGTCGTGTCATGCTGCACGTATACCGACATGCTGTGGTTATGCGACGGCATTTCCTGCACCGTGAGCGTGTGGCCAAACTCACCATACGTTTCACCGGCGACCCGTGGTGTCGTCGCCGGCGCACCCGTGCCGATCCCACCGGGTGCACGGGAGGCGAGGTTCGGCAACTGGAAAGTCGTCGTGCCATTGCCTCCGTAGGTCGTACCGATCAGCGCGAACAACGAGGTGTTCTGCTGCAGCGCGAGGGTCTCGCCGTTACAGAACGCCCAGTTCGCCGGTGCGAAGTAGAAGCCGAAGACCTGGATCTCGCCGAGAAAGGGTTGCGTCATGAGAATGTCTTCCAGGCGAAGGTCAGGATTGCGAAGGAAAGATGCCGGCCCAGGCGATGCAGAACGCCACGCTGAGGGTCGGCATCAGATTGTTGTGCGGACCGGAGCCACCCTGCGCGCCGATTGCGGTGGCACCCATTGGATAGGCGGTCAGACCGGTGACGCTGGAGGTGTACATGGTGTCCGGGGCGATGCCGCCGAACACCACCGTGGGACCCGGCGTAGCCGTGGTTCCGGTATCGGTCGTCGCCACGCAGAGGTGGTTGTGCACAGGCAACTGATTCAGCAACAGCGTGACCGTTTCGGTACCCGTCTGCTGACCGAGCACGTAAGGACTCAGACCAGGACCCTGCCCTTGTTCCACCGGAATGCGCCCCCGCAGATCGGGGACGGCGAAGGTCGTCACCCCGTTCCCACCGTAGGTCGTACCGATCAAGGTAAAGAGAACCTCGTAATCGGCGATCGAAAGCAGGCTGCCATCGCAGGCTTGCCAACCCTGGGGGACACGACTGAAACCGAACATGCGGATTTCACCGACATAACACTCAGACATGATGTGGCTCCTTTGTGCTGTGTCAGCCGCGCGAGGGGTAAATGCCCGACAGCGCGATATTGAAACCCAGCACGCTCAGCGGCTGGATGTTGTTGTGCGACGTGTTTCCACCGTTAGGGCCCACCATGGGAGGGGCCAGCGGCGTGGGGTGTGCATTGGCTGTGTAGAACGATTCCGTGCCCGAGCCGCCATAGAGCGCATTGGCTGGAGACCTGACCGCGCCAGCTGCCGTCGTTGCGTTGAGCGGATGCGAGTGCGTCGGCATCTCCGTTTGCAGGAGTGTCACGGACTCGACCCCTGCCAACATGCCCATGGGGTAGACCGGCGGCTGCCAGGCAGCGTCGACCGATGAGACCGCGCCGACCGGTGTGCGGCTTCGCAGGTCGGGCAGGCCGAAGGTCACGGTGCCGTTACCACCGAACTGAACACCTAAAAGTGAGAACAAGGCGGAGTTCTGGTTGATAGGCAACAGCTGGCCGTTGCATTGCGCGAAGCCTCTCGGCGCGAAGTTGAACCCCGCGAGCATGATTTGCCCGAGGTAGTAGTTAGACATGGTGCGTCCCCTGGTTGGTTGGCGCACGCCCCCACGCCGTGGGTCGCACTCTCGTGGATGCGATGAGAGCTAACAAGAGGCATAGCCGGCACTTTTGACGACGCTGCCGTTTCTGCACATTGCTGGATCGCACTGGCCCCGATACTACCCGCGCCGCTTCGCAAGAACGCGCGCGTATGCGCGACAGGACAGCGGCGTCAGGGAACAGGGGACATTATGAAAACGCTTTTCTTCGGAGACCGCACGCCGGTCGCCTCCGGTCGCACGCGTGCACGTCGCGCAAGTTGGCTTGTCTTTTTCTGCCTGCTGATGCTGGGCGGTGTGGCACATGCCGCGAATTGCCCGCCGGTGCACCTCACGGTCCAGTCCGGCGGCGGAAGCGACGCGTTCACCGACCTGCAGAACTGCGCGATCTTCGGTTTGAACCACGACGCCCCTCTTAACGGGCATACGGGTCCGCTGCACGGAACCGACAACGGAAACAACAACGGCACCGGCTTGTTGAGCTACCACAACAACGGCGACGGCGCGACGAGCGACAACTTCGCGGTCTACGATGCCGAAGACAACTCCGTTGTCCCGATCACGGTCACGGTCATCCAGACCAACCCGACGGTCGACACGACGTCCCTGCCCAATGCAACGATCGCCACGGCCTACAGCCAGACACTCGCCGCCAGCAACGGCACGGCTCCCTACACGTGGTCGCTGAGTGGTGGCTCGCTCCCCGCAGGCATCACCGTGTCCTCAGCCGGTGTCGTCAGCGGCATACCGACCGCAGGAGGCACCTTCAGCCCGATCTTTATGGTGACCGACAGCGCCAGTCATACCGGCACGGGAACCCTCTCACTCTCCGTAACCGCGCCGAACATCGTCATTAGTCCCGCAACGCTCCCGAACGGGACCGCCGGTACGGCCTATAGTCAAGCTGCCAGCGCGACCGGCGGCACCGCACCTTATACGTATGTCCGGGATCCAGCCGGCGGGGCGCTCCCCACTGGTCTTACCCTTTCCGGTACTGGCGTACTTTCGGGCACGCCAACGGTCGTGGGCAGCTACACGTTCGCGATCAAGGCAACCGACAGCTCCACCGGTACCGGGCCGTTTAGTCAGTCGACCCCCTATACCGTCACGATCAGCGCCCCAACGATCTCCATCACGCCGACGACCGTGCCGAGTGCGACGGCGGGTACGGCGTATTCGCAGGCCCTTGCCGCGTCCGGCGGTGGTGCGCCCTACACCTTCGCTGTGACATCCGGCGCCCTGCCCCAGGGCGTGTCGCTTGCAGGCAATACGATCGCCGGCACACCC
>NZ_JBFUJE010000045.1:0-17361 GCF_056401535.1 Luteibacter sp. P4_E6
ACATGGGACCTGCGTTAGATGGCGGGCAGGTTCCAGGCATCGCGCAACCTTGCGTACTCTGCCTTCGGCAACAACACGAAGACCGGCTTCTTCTTCGGGTCAAGCCATGCGAGCAACTTCTCCATGGTCTCGTCGGTCATCGCCGTACAGCCAGCTGTCGGCGATGTGGGTGAGCGCCAGAGATGCGCAAAGATGCAACTCCCCGCGCCGCGACGACCTTCGGGGTTGTGCTCGATGACGAAGCCGATGCGGTAAGCATGGTCGCCGTTGAAATGGAGGTCGCGGCGCATCGGTTCGGTGGCACCGTCGACGGCTTTGTCACCCACCTGTTTCGCATCGACCAACTGGTTGTAGTAAGGCGAACTGGTCACGTCGACGCAGTAGTCCGAAGCAGTCAGTCCGCGGTAAGGCAGGGAGGTGCCGTTCGTGTCCGCATAGCCGAAGGCCTCGCCAACACGGAAGATGCCGGCCGGGCTGCGGCCATCACCTTCCACCTTGGTCGGCCCGTCGCGTTGTACGGGGTGGAGGCCGATGCCCCATGCGCTGCCATGCTTGCCGAGGGTCACTTCCGCGGGTGCACCCACCAGTACCCACGTCGTGCCTTCGCGCTCGTAGGTGCGAAGACTGCCGTGGTCGACATCCCAGCCGTCCGTCGTGACGACGATCATCTGACGCGACACCGACCACGCGGCGGGGGCTTCGAAGGCGGCAGCTATCGCGGTAAGGCTCAGTGCGACAAGGCCAAGCAGGTAGGGAGCGCATCGACGTAACGACATGGCAGGGATCCGGGGGCGTCGGGAAAGGTGGCGAGGGACCGTTGTCAGAGTGCCTCGAGGCCGCGAAGGTTCCGGATGCCGAATCCCGGAGCATCGCCGACGGTGATATGCGGTCCGTCGAAGTGCACGCCTCCATCGACAGGATCGAATGCACACAACGAAGGCCCATCGAGGTCGATCCGCGTAATGACCTCGGAACGCGCGATGGCGACATGCACGGCAGCGGCCACGCTGATGCTGGATTCCAACATGCAGCCCATCATGCATGGCATGCCATGGGCCGCAGCGATGTCGGCGATACGCAATGCATTCGTGATGCCGCCGGCTTTCATCAGCTTGATATTGATGATGTCGGCCGCGCGCAGGCGGATGATCTCGGTCACGTCGCTTGGGGCGAACACGCTCTCGTCGGCCATGACGGGTGTATTCACGCGTTCGGTGATGTAACGCATGCCTTCAAGATCGTGCGCAGGTACAGGCTGCTCGATGAGATCAAGAGCAACCCCCGCCTGTTCGAGTTCCTTCAGGACACGAACGGCTTCCTTCGCCGTCCAGCCCTGGTTCGCATCGAGCCGCAACGTCGCACGTCCCGCCACGGCGTCGTGGATCGTGCGCACACGGGTGACGTCGGTGGCGGTGTCCTTGCCGACCTTGATCTTGAGTGCCGTATATCCCTCGTCGAGCGCGGCGAGCGCGTCGGTGACCATCGTGGCTACATCGTTGACGCTGATCGTTATGTCGGTGTTGAGCGTCGATACGCCGCCACCCAGCAACGCGTAAACCGGTGAGCGGTGTAGCTGCCCCCACAAGTCGTACACCGCAATTTCAACGGCTGCTTTCGCGCTGCTGTTCTTCGCCATCGCTCCCTGAATCAGACCGACCATCCGGTTGAGATCCGCAACGTCTTCGCCCACGAGGCGTGGTGCGATGTGGTGGCGGATCGCGTGGACGATCGATCCATGCGTCTCACCCGTGATGGCGGCCGTGGGTGGCGCCTCGCCGTAGCCGATGTGGCCGTCGTCGGTATGCAGCATCACGACGATGTCTTCCACGCTCTCCACCGTGCGCAGTGCCGTCTTGAAGGGCGTCTTCAAGGGTACGCGCAACATTCCGAGCGTTATGTCAGTGATCTTCATGGACGGATCTTCATGGCTGATCGCTCAACGAATACGGACGATGCTGGTCATGCGGTCGACGAAGCTGGCGTCGTCGCTGAACATCAGGGGCAGGAGTGGCGTCACCGATACTTCGTTGAGTTTGACCCGTCGCATGCTGCCGTCAGGCTGCCGATAGCTGATGCCGCTCACGTCGTGGATCACGTAAGGCTTGCCATCCACCTTACCGATCACCATCAACACATGACCCGGGATGTAGACGAGGTCGCCGACGTCGAGCGCCATCGCCGCCTTGACCCGCGCATCGTGGCTATCCTTTTCCGTATAGAGCGTGTGCGCCAGGCCCGGGCTCATCGCTTGGTCGCCCGTGTTGCGTGGCATCTGCACGCCCATGCTGCGGTACACGTCCGAAACGAAGCCGCTGCAATCGCGCCCGTTATAAGCGTGCCCCCATCCGTAGCGCTCACCGAGGAACTTGAAGGCCTGGCGGATGATGTTGGCGCGGGTCAACGGTAGATAGCCGGGCGAGGAGTCCTGGTTGCGCTGGAACAGGGCAGGCCGGAACGCGAGCATGCCCTTGGCGTCTCGCACGGGCAAACTCAGTATCCACGAGGTGTAAGCACTCTGACCATTGATCGGTTGGTCGGGCGGAAGCGGTGCGTCGAGCGGCACGCGCGTGCCCATGTCCAGCTGGAGTTCTGAGAGCGCGGGCGCTTCGGGCGAATACACAGTGAGCGGCTTGGCCCCGGTGATTACCCGATAGGGCGTGGCGTCCACGTGCGCGAAGATCTGGTTCGCCTCGCCCAGCGCAACGTCCTCAGCATGCACCCAGGCGGCGTAGTTCGGACTGACGACGAACACCCACTGCGCATCCTTGCTGGTATGGACGACGACGAGCGGATCGCCCGGAAAAAGAGTGCTTTCCTGGAAGCGGTCGATATCCGTATCGCCAGCATGGCTGAAGACGCGAAGGTCGGTCGGAAAGCTCCGCAGGGCGGTGCGGCGGARCACCATCCCGTACCGCGGAGTTACCTGCACAGGAACCGTGTCGATGGCGACGTTGGACACGATCGCATCGAGCCTTCCCGTGTCGATGGCGTGGCCTTCGGCATCGACGAGAGGCCGCGACGGACGGGCGGAGCGCTGCGAAATCCACGCTTTCGCCTGTTCACGAGCGAGAGTCGCAGGCAGATGCCGGATGTCGTGCATGGACGGGTCGCGTTGCGCGATGCGTGCGTTCAACGCTCCGATGGCCGTGGAGTCCAGTAGGACGGTGTCCGGATCGGGCAGGCGAGCGACCCACGTCGTCGCCGAAAGATCGGCCTCGGCGATGCCGGGAATGCCTGACGCGGCGATGTCCTGCGCAAAGCCCGCCGGAGCGATGGCGGCGGTGACCAGGGCCAACGCCAGGAACGAGTAACGAAACCTGTTCACGTTTTGAAACCTCATCATGAAGCCAGCCTCGACAACACGGCCGCGACGACCAGCCCGTAGCCTGTGCCGAGGATATAGCCGAGCAGCGCAAGCAGGATGCCGACCGGCACCAGCGAGCGGGAATAGGTCGCTGCGAGCACCGGCGTCGCTGCGACGCCACCGATATGCGCGAGCGACGAGATGCCGCATAGATACAGGTCGAAGTGAAACACGCGAGCGAAGAGGCAGAGCAGGATGGCATGCAGGGCGATGACGGTTACCCCGCACAGAAGGTAAATGGGTGCTGCGGCGATGCCGGCGAAACTGCTCTGTGAGGCGAGGACGGCGACGACGGAAATCAACATCGCACTCGATACCGATGGCGCACCCGGCAACCGGGCAAGCGGTGTGTGGGCGACGACCAGTCCCGCGACCGTGGCGATCAGAATGGTCCAGGTAGTCGGCGACACCATGCTGCCCACCGGCATGTAACGTCCTCCCACCGCAGCGAGCGCCGCCGTGAGGAGGGCGAGGCCGAGCCACAGCAGCACGCTGTCGACGGTCGCCGGCGCGCGTGGCGCGGTATCGGCCACGATCATGTCCGCACTGGAGACCGCGCGGGTCCACCGATTGAATGCCGGTGCCAGGCGAGCCACGGCGAACAGCACCACCACCCACATCGAGTAGCAGAGCGCATCGGTCAGCAGGGTGGTGGCGAGCGCGGTGTCCGACATGCCGATCGCCTGCTTCACGGCGATCATGTTGGCCGTGCCGCCCACCCAGCTGCCGGATAGCGATGCCAGCGGCATCCAGCCGTCACCCGGTATCCAGTGTCGAAAGATCAGGTAGGCCAGCACGAAGGCGGCGAACAGGCTGATCGACGTGCAGACGAACACGCCGAGCACGCGCGGCCCAAGGGCGAGGATCGCGCGCAGGTCGCAGTTGATCATCAGCAGGAACAGCAGGGCGGGTACGAGCCGGGACACCAGCACGCCCTGGGCGGCATGGATCTCGGGGCTGGCGGTCCAGAGTCCGGCCACCGACAGCGCGGTGACACTGAGGTAGGTGAGCACGATGGGCGGCAGCACCTCGAACACTTTCCAACGGAAGCGCCGTTCGATCGCCGGCCAGAAACCGGCAACGAGCAGCATGACAGCCAGGTACGGCCAGACCGATTCGATCACGCCAACCCTCCCCGGGTAAAAACGATCGTCGGGCCATGGTACCTGCCCGGCGAAGGTCGGCGGGAATGGGCTAACCTGCCTGTCGGTCGCGAGGGGCGACGCGACGGAGGTAGTGCGATGCGGATGGCTGCTGTTATTTCGCTCGTGGTTGCGATGCTCGCTTGCTCGGTCGTTCATGCCGTCGAGCCTCCGCGACTGTCGCCGGCTACCACCGCCGCCGCAGCGGGCATGACGAACATCCGTGCACTTGTTCCCGATATCGACGAGGTCATGCACTACGCGAGCGCCGACAACTTCACCGGAGCTGTCGTCGACGGTTACGAAGCACCCGCGTGCTACCTGCGTACGGCGGCGGCACAGGCCCTGGCGCGCGTCGAGGCAACCCTGCGTAAGCAGGGCTATCGCCTCCGGTTGTGGGACTGCTACCGACCGGCGCGTGCCGTCGCCGCCTTCGTTCGATGGGCCGGTGATCTGTCTGACGTGCGTACCAAGGCGGCTCACTATCCGAACCTGGGCAAGGACACGTTGCTCGGTGAGTACATCGCGCCGGTCTCGGGCCACAGCCGCGGTGCCACGGTCGACCTGACCCTGATGCACTGCGAAGGCACCCGTTGCACACCRCTCGACATGGGCACCGATTTCGACTTCTTCGATCCGCTCGCCCATACCGAGGATCCGCGCATCACGGCCGCACAGCAGGCGAATCGCCAGCGTCTGCTCAAGGCGATGGCGGCTGAAGGCTTCGTCAACTACGCGCAGGAGTGGTGGCACTACTCGCTGCCCTCGGCAGCACCGTCCGACCTCATCTACGACGTGCCGGTCCGCTAGGCCCCGGGCAGCCGGAAGGCTGCCCGCTCATGCCTTATCATGTGAAGTCCCCGCGACCGCACGGATCCCCCATGTCCACCTTTCGCTTCGCCCTGGCCCAGTTCGATTTCCCGGTAGGCGCCACCGCCGACAATGCGCGACGGGTCAAGGCGCTGTCCGACGAGGCGCGCGACCGCCTGGGTGCCTCGTTGGTCGCCTTTCCCGAACTGACGCTCTCCGGCTACCCGCCCGAAGACCTGCTCCAGCGGCCGAGCTTCCTCGATGCCTGCCATCGCGAACTCCATGCCCTTGCACCGACCATCCAAGGCATTTCCGCCATCGTGGGCTACCCGGATTCGCAGGGCGAGGTGTTCAACGCCGCTTCCCTCATCCGTGAGGGCAAGCTGGAGTGGACGTACCACAAGCAGGAATTGCCCAATTACACGGTGTTCGACGAGAAGCGCTACTTCCAGCACGGTGAAGCCACCCGTGTGTTCACGATCGAAGGCGTGAACGTCGGCATGCTGATCTGCGAGGACATCTGGGAGGCCGAGCCGGCCGCCCACGTCGCGCAGGCCGGCGCCGAGCTGATCCTGGTCATCAACGCATCGCCCTGGGACCGCCGCCAGGCCGCCACCCGCGAGGCCCTGCTCAAGCAGCGTGCCCGCGAAACCGGCCTGCCGATTGCCTACGTGAATCTCGTCGGCGGCCAGGACGACCTGCTTTTCGACGGTCATTCGCTGCTGGTCCAGGCGGACGGTGAGGTCCTCGCCCGCGCGCCCTCGTTTGAGGAAATGCTGCTCACGGTCGAATTCGACACCGTCACCAGGCGTCTTGCCGCCATCGACTGGCCGGCCGCCGACATGCGCTCGCCCGAGGCGATCATGTACGCGGGCATCGTCCGCGGCATTCGCGACTACATCGGCAAGAACCACTTCTCCGGCGTGTTGCTGGGCTTGTCTGGCGGTATCGACTCGGCGCTGACCCTCGCCCTCGCCGTCGACGCGCTGGGCAAGGACAAGGTCACCGCGGTGATGATGCCCACGGTATACACGTCGGATCTTTCGTTGCGCGAGGCCAAGGCCCAGGCCGAACACCTCGGCGTCGAATACCACGTCTTGCCCATCGAAGGCATCTACGAGGCCTTTACCGGCGCGCTGGCGCCCGTATTTGCCGGTCGCGAGCCGGACATCACCGAAGAGAACCTGCAGTCGCGGGCCCGCGGCGTACTGCTCATGGCCATGTCCAACAAGACCGGCAAGTTGCTGCTTTCCACCGGCAACAAGAGTGAGATGGCGGTGGGTTACGCCACGCTCTACGGCGACATGTGCGGCGCGTACGCGCCGCTGAAGGATGTCTATAAGACGGTGGTCTTCACATTGTCGCGCTGGCGGGCAGCCATCGACGGTGCCATCCCGATGGCCGTGATCGAGCGCCCGCCCTCAGCCGAGCTGCGCCACGAACAGACCGACCAGGACTCGCTCCCGCCCTACGACGAACTGGATAAGATCCTCGAGCTGTTCATCGAAGGCGAGGCCTCGGCCGAAGACATCATTGCCGCCGGCCACGACGACGCCACCGTGCGCCGGGTGATCCGCATGGTCTTCATCAACGAGTTCAAACGCCGCCAGGCCGCGCCCGGCCCCCGGGTCACCACCAAAGCTTTCGGTCGCGAACGCCGCTATCCGATCACCTCGGGCTGGCGATAACGCCACTTCTTAGCGGCTCACGCCACCCCTTCCCGTCCCCGTAGGAGCCGATTCATCGGCGATCGGCTGCTCGCGTCACCCTGACTCGCTGCTGCCAGCTCGAGCCGCGGCTTGCGTGAGGGGTTGAGGCGCAGAGCCTTCGGTGCTCGGACGTCGCGGCGCAGAGCCTTAGCCGCCGGACGTAGTGGCGCAGAGCCTTCGGTGCCCACCCTCGCTGCTCAGACRGGTCCTCCGCGTTCGACAAGGAAAGGCCGCTGCGCGGYCCGTGTACTTATTTGGCCTACGGCCGCTCCACTTGTGCGGAACTCGCCTCGAGGGTGGGCACCGAAGACTCTCCCRGACCCTGAGGTTCRCGTGGGTCGAGCCAARGCGCGCGGCGGCATCGCTGGCAGGCACGCAGGCAAGCAGCACGCAGCCGCACAAGCCACACAGCCACACAGCCACACAGCCACACAGCCACACCGATGTCGGCGCAGGCGCGATGAGCGTGTTAGGCAACCGGGTACCCGCCACTGCGTACCCGCACGCGCTTCCGCATCGCCCTGGGGTTCCGGCAACGACCGGCGCCGCCGACGGCGTCACGCCAMCGGCTCTCCTTCCAGCTGACCGTATCCTCGTGAGAGACCTTGGTGTCCACCCTCGAGGCGAGTTCCGCACAAGTGGAGCGGCCGTAGGCCAATAAGTACATGGCCGCGCAGCGGCCTTTCCGGTACGAAACGCGGAGGACCTGTCTGAGCAGCGAGGGTGGACACCAAGGTCTCCCCGCGAGACGCCCAAGTGTAGAGAGCGAYGGCGAAGCCGAGCCGCCCCGCGAGGCCGAAGGCGAGCCATGCGCGAGGTGCGAGGTGCGAGGTGCGAAGAACGTCCTGCCTGAAGGCCGAGCGCCCGGCCCCCGATCATCCGCGATGAAGCAAAAAAAAGCCGGCTTTCGCCGGCTTTTCTCTTCGACCCGATCAGATCAGGTCAATGGTGACCCGAGAACGGAATCGCCTTGCGCCAGATCGACGGGCTGTGCGGCCAGCTGTCGTCGGTCAGGTAAGGGTGGTTCGGGTAGTTCAGGGCCAGGACCTTGCGGGACTGCTCGGCCAGCGGCTTGCGATCGAGCGCCAGGTAGCTACGCGTGAGGATCGCCAGGGCGTCGGCCGTTTCCGGCGACTGCTGGTAATGCTCGATCACGTACTGGGCGCGATCCGACGAGGCGATGTACGACTTCGTACGCAGGTAGTACTCGGCCACGTTGATCTCGAACTGGGCCAGCTGGTTGCGCAGGAAAATCATGCGCTGACGGGCGTCCGTGGCATAGGCGCTGTTCGGGTAGCGGCGGGTAAGCTGGCTGAAGTCGTCGAACGAGGTCAGGTTGAAACCCTGGTCGCGACGGGTCGACGCCGTGTTTCCACGCTGCAGGTAGCGCTCGATCACGCCACCGGTACGATCGAAATTGATCATGCCGCGCAGGTAATAGGCATAATCTGCATGCTTGTGGGTCGGAAACGTCTTGATGAAGCGATTAATCGTCGAGTACGCGTCATCCGGCTTGTTGTCTTTGTACTGCGCGTAGGCCAGTTCGATCTGGGCCTGCTCATTGACGTCACCGGACGGGAAGCGCGCAATCAGGCGCTGATAGCCCTTCTCGGCGGCTGAATAGTCCGAATACTCCAGCGAATTGTGAGCCGTGGCAAAAAGCCGGTCTTCCGGCATTGTGTCAATCGTCTCCTTTTTGCTGCGGAACATCGAGCAGGCGCTCATCGACAGGGCGAGGACGAGCAGAATGGTGATCTTAGTTGCACGCATTGAGAGAGTTCGGATGCTTGAGCGAAAAGGCATGATAGCCGAAACCGGCCATGGGCCGGGCGGGGCGGTATGACGACGTTACGACATGAAGCCATTGTGCCGGTAACGGCCGCTGGACGGCGTTTCGACCAGACCGTGGCCGAGATGTTCCCCGATTATTCCCGATCCCGCCTCACCGCGTGGATCAAGGACGGCAAAGTGTTGCTGGACGGGGCCCGCGCGGCGCCGCGGCAGCTGGTCCGGGGTGGCGAGAAGGTGGAGCTCGAGGCTGAGCTGGAGAACGAGGTCCACGCCGAGGCGGAGGATATCGCCCTGGACATCCGCTTCGAGGACGACGACCTGATGGTGGTCGACAAGCCGATGGGGCTGGTGGTCCACCCTGGCGCGGGTAATCCCACCGGGACGATGCTCAACGCCTTGTTGCACCACAATCCGGCGCTGGCGGAGCTGCCGCGTGGCGGCATCGTGCACCGCCTGGACAAGGACACCGCGGGCCTGATGGTGGTTGCCAAGACCCTTGCGGCCCATACGCGCCTGGTCGAGATGCTGTCCCTCCACGAGGTGCGCCGCCAGTACGAGGCCGTCGTCCTGGGCACGATGGTGGCCGGGGGCACGGTGGACGAGCCGATCGGGCGCCATCAGCACGACCGGCTCAAGCAGGGCGTTCGCGACGTGATCGACGGGGGCAAGGAGTCGGTGACCCACTACCGTGTCCGCGAGCGCTTCCGTGCCCACAGCCTGATCCAGTGCAACCTGGAGACCGGGCGTACGCATCAGATTCGCGTGCACATGGCCCACGTCGGCCACCCCCTGGTGGGCGACCAGCTCTATGGCAACGGCCTGCGTCTTCCGCGCGGAGCCAGCCAGGAATTGATCGATGCCTTGCGCGGTTTCCGTCGCCAGGCCCTGCATGCGGAGAAACTGGGGTTCGATCACCCGATCACGGGTGAGTACCTGGAATTCGACTCGCCGCGGCCGGCCGACCAGGATGCCCTGATCGAGGCGCTGCGGGCCGACACCGTTCTCCATCCCATCGAGGATTGATGGGTGGACGCCGACTGGATCGTTCCGGACTGGAAGGCACCGGCGGGGGTCGGCGCGGCGGTTTCCACGCGGCGCGGCCCAGGCGTGTCCGAGGCGCCGTATGACCGGCTGAACCTGGGACTGCGCTCTGGCGATGATGTCGCCGCCGTCGAGGTCAACCGGCGGGCGTTGGCCGAAGCCCTGGAGCTGCCTGCGCCGCCGCTTTGGCTGCGCCAGGTGCACGGCATCGCCGTAAGCGAATCCCCACTCACAGGCGACGATGAGCCGGTGGCGGATGCCTCCGTGGCGCGCGGTCCGGGTCAGGTGCTGGCCATCCTGACGGCGGATTGCCTGCCCGTGCTGTTCGTCTCCGCCGACGGCCAGACGATCGGCGCGGCCCATGCGGGCTGGCGTGGGCTGGCGGCGGGAGTGCTGGAGCGCACGGTGGAGGCGATGGCGGCCCATGGCGTCCAGGCCTGGCTTGGCCCGGCCATCGGCGCTTCGTCGTACGAGGTGGGTGACGAAGTGCGTGCGGCTTTCGTCGACGGGGATGCCGGGGCGGCCCTGGCCTTCGCCGCCACCCGGCCGGGACACTGGCATTGCGATCTGTACGCGCTCGCAAAGCGCCGGCTGGCTTCGATCGGCGTGTCGCAGGTAGCGGGGGGTGGCTTCGACACGCTCACGGACCAGCGGCTCTACTCCTACCGCCGCGATGGTGCCAACAGCGGTCGCTTCGCCTCGCTGATCTGGACCGGCGCCTAGGGCGCCGTCATCGGCGTCTGCACGTAGATCTCCGGCTTCACTTTCGGCGGCTCGGTGAGCGCCTGCAGGAAGGCGTTGCGCCAGGTGGTGATGTCGTTGCGTTCGAGCACGTCCATCATCGACTGCCAGCGCATGCGGCGTTCCTTGAGTGGCATTTCCAGGGCCCGCTTCAGGGCTTCGGAGACTTCATCGAGGTCCGAAGGGTTGACCAGAAGGGCCGCGTCGAGCTCCTGGGCCGCCCCGGCGAAACGCGACAGCACCAGTACGCCGGGGTCCTGCGGGTCCTGGCAGGCGACATATTCCTTGGCGACCAGGTTCATGCCGTCACGCAGGGGCGTCACCAGGCCGACCTTGGCGACGCGGAAGTAGCCTGCCAGCACTTTGTGGRCAAATGACTTGTTCACGTAGCGGATCGGTACCCAGTCCGGCTCGGCGTACTGTCCGTTGATGTGACCGGCGCTGCGCTCCAGCTCGCGGCGCAACGAGCGGTACTCGGGTACGTCGGAGCGGGACGGCGGGGCGATCTGCAGCAGCGAGACGCGGCCGCGCATCTCCTTATGGTCGCGAAGCAGGCGTGCGAAGCCTTCGAATCGTTCGGGCAGGCCTTTCGAATAATCCAGGCGGTCCACACCGATGATCAGCGAGCGATCGTCCACGCTGGCCCTCAGTTTGGCGACGGCGCCACTGTCTTCCGCGCGGTGGGCCAGTTCGACGGCCTCGGCCGTGTCGATGCTGATCGGGAACACGCCAGCGCGGAAGATGCGCCCGTTGGCCGCGCGGATCCGGCCGCCCGTGCGCATGGCCGCCCCCAGCTCGTGCAGGAAGTAGTCCTCGAGGGCGCGTACATCGCGCTGGGTGTGCAGGCCGACGAGATCGTACGAGGCCAGCGGCTCGAGCAGCTCGCGATGCCTTGGCAGGGTGATCAGCAAGCCTGCCGCCGGCAGGGGGGTATGCAGGAAGAAGCCGATCCGGTTCTCGACACCCAGCTCGCGCAGCATCGCCGCCAGCGGAATCAGGTGGTAGTCGTGGACCCAGATGATGTCGTCCTTCCTGAGCAGCTTCGCCACGCGCTTGGCGAAGATCCGGTTGACCCGGAGATAGCCTTCAAGATGGTCGCGACGGTAGTCGACAAGGTCGGCGCGGTAGTGGAAGAGTGGCCAGAGAGCGCGGTTGGCGAAGCCACTGTAATAGTCGTCGTGATCCTGCTTGGACATGTCGATGGTGGCGTAGCTGATATGGCCATCGGCCACTTCATGCAGTTCCTTGCCGGTCTCGGCGGCGATGTTGCCGCTCCAGCCGAACCATAGGCCGCCCATTTCCTGCAGCGCCGCGTTCATTGCGGACGCCAGTCCGCCGGTCTGCGTCTGCTTGGGTAACGCGACGCGATTGGAAATGACGACTAGTCGGCTCATGTTGCGCTTGTGGCTCCTTGCGACAGCCTGGCTTTCACGGAATCCAGCCAAGCATGAACGTCAGCCGGGCTAGACAATGTGAACGTCGCTTGTGACGGTGTTCTTGCGCCTATGCGAACGGAAGCGCCGCCGTGGGCGTTGACGAAGATAAAAGCGTGCTCGTCGGTCAGGTCGTCACCGAGATAGACCGGGCGGCGACCGTGGAACGGCGCTTCGTCGAGAAACGAGGCCACTGCCACGCCCTTGTCCATGCCGCGCGGCTTGAACTCGAAGACATAGCTGCCAGGTTGTAGCTCGAAGCCGGGGAAGCGCTTGGCGATCATCGGCGCGCGGCGAGCCAGTTCCGGTTCGTACTCGGGGCGTTCGCGGCAATGCAGGGCAACCGACCAGCTCTTGTCCTCGACCCGCACGCCAGGCATTTCGGTGGCGACCGCGTGGACCGTCTCGCGTAGTCGGGCCAGTTCCGCCGGATCCACAGGAACCGTGATCACCCGGCCCGTCGCGTCGCGCCGTTCCATACCGTGCTGACCGGCRGCCGCCCAGCGCGGCCGGTTGAAGATCTGGTCCAGCCCGCTGATCGCCCGTCCACTGACCAGCGCCATCGCACCACCCAGTGCCGCGTGGATCGCATCGAGGGTGTCCAGCAGACCCTCGGCCAGGGCGACACCGTCGGGATCATCGGCGAAGGCGAGCAGCGTGCCGTCCGCGTCCAGGAACAGGGCGGTTTCGGCGTCGATCAGGCCCGGAACAGGGCGGGGCAGAGTGTCGCGGCTGGCTGTCACGTTGGCTCCATGGGGCTGCGATTCCCCGAGGATGCAGGGTGTAGTGTGAAAAAAGCGGAGGAAGCCTTGTTGCGCCTGCTCTTCACCGTTGAAGGAGCACGCTCCCACCCGCATCTGTTTGGCCAGAGGCGGTCGCGGGGAGGGCCCGGGGCGCGCCAGAACCTTTGGGAGAAACCTTCGATGCGTATGGACAAACTTACGTCGCGATTCCAGCAAGCGCTGGCCGACGCCCAGTCGCTGGCCGTCGGCCGCGACAACAATATGCTCGAGCCGGCACACGTGCTGGCCGCGCTGCTCGACCAGCAAGGCGGCTCGACCGGGCCGTTGCTGACTCAGGCCGGGGTCAACGTACCGTCCCTGCGCCAGCGCGTGGGCGAGATCCTCGACCGGCTGCCGCGTGTCGCGGGCGAGGAAGGCAATATCAACCTCGGCAACGACCTCAATCGCCTGCTCAACCTCACCGACAAGCTTGCCCAGCAGCGCGGCGACCAGTTCATCGCCAGCGAGCTGTTCGTGCTTGCCCTGCTGGAGGATCGCGGCGAGGTCGGTGGTGCGCTGAAGGCGGCCGGCGCCACGAAGGAGCGACTTGAGGCGGCGATCGACAAGCTGCGCGGCGGTGAAAAAGTGCAGTCGGAGAACGCCGAAGAGCAGCGCCAGGCGCTGGAGAAGTACACGATCGACCTGACCGAGCGCGCCGAGGCCGGTAAGCTCGATCCGGTGATCGGCCGCGACGASGAAATCCGCCGSACSATCCAGGTYCTSYMSCGCCGCACCAAGAACAATCCCGTGCTKATCGGTGAGCCGGGCGTGGGCAAGACGGCCATCGTCGAAGGCCTTGCCCAGCGCATCGTCAACGGCGAAGTGCCCGAAGGCCTGCGCGACAAGCGCGTGCTCTCGCTCGACATGGGCGCGCTCATTGCCGGTGCGAAATTCCGCGGCGAGTTCGAAGAGCGCCTGAAAAACGTGCTCAGCGACCTCTCGAAGCAGGAAGGTCGGGTGATCCTCTTCATCGACGAATTGCACACGATGGTCGGCGCCGGCAAGGCCGATGGTGCGATGGATGCGGGCAATATGCTGAAGCCCGCCCTCGCACGCGGCGAGCTGCATTGCATCGGCGCAACGACGCTTGACGAGTATCGCAAGTATGTCGAGAAGGACGCCGCGCTCGAGCGCCGATTCCAGAAGATCCTTGTCGGCGAGCCGAGCGTCGAGGACACCATCGCGATTCTGCGTGGCCTGAAGGAGCGCTACGCCGTCCACCATGGTGTGGAGATTACCGATCCGGCGATCGTTGCCGCAGCGACGCTTTCCGCGCGCTACATTCCCGACCGTCAGCTGCCGGACAAGGCCATCGACCTGATGGACGAGGCTGCTTCGCGGATCCGCATGGAAATCGATTCCAAGCCGGAAGAACTCGACCGCCTCGAGCGCCGCCTCATCCAGCTCAAGATCCAGCGCGAGATGCTGAAGAAGGAGCACGACGACGAGTCGAGGCAACGCCTCGCCACCCTCGAATCCGATATCGAGAAACTCGACCGCGAGTTCTCCGACCTCAACGAGGTATGGAAGTCGGAAAAGGCAATGCTCCAGGGCACGACCAAGGTCAAGGAGCAGATCGAGGCCGCACGCGTCGAGTTGGAAGCCGCCCAGCGTCGCCAGGACTATGCGGCCATGAGCGAAATCCAGTACGGCCGACTGCCGGCGCTGGAGGCCCAGCTCGCCGCGGCCCAGCAAGCCGAAAAGCAGGACTTCACGCTGCTGCAGGACCGCGTGACCGCCGAGGAGATCGCCGAGGTGGTCGCCCGCTGGACCGGGATTCCCGTGGCGAAAATGCTCGAAGGCGAGCGCGAGAAGCTGTTGCAGATGGAGAGCGCGCTGCATTCGCGCGTGGTCGGCCAGGAAGAGGCAGTGAAAGCCGTATCGGATGCGATCCGCCGTGCGCGTGCGGGCTTGTCCGATCCGAACCGCCCGTACGGATCGTTCCTGTTCCTTGGTCCGACGGGCGTCGGCAAGAYGGAGCTGTGCAAGGCGCTGGCCGATTTCCTCTTCGACACGCAGGACGCCATGATTCGCATCGACATGAGCGAGTTCATGGAGAAACACTCGGTGAGCCGTCTGGTGGGTGCACCCCCCGGGTATGTCGGTTATGAAGAAGGTGGCTACCTCACCGAAGCCGTTCGGCGTCGTCCGTACAGCGTGATCCTCCTGGACGAGGTGGAGAAGGCGCATCCGGATGTGTTCAACATCCTGCTGCAGGTGCTCGACGATGGCCGCCTCACGGACGGCCAGGGCCGCACGGTGGACTTCCGTAACACGGTCATCGTGATGACCTCGAACCTGGGGTCGAACCTGATCCAGGAGCAGGCCGGCGACAGCGAAGCCGATTACATGCAGATGAAGGCCTCGGTGCTCGGCGTCGTGCAGGGGCACTTCCGTCCCGAGTTCATCAATCGCCTCGACGACCTGGTGGTGTTCCGTCCACTCGACAAGAAGCAGATCCGGTCCATCGCGCGTATCCAGCTCGCCTACCTCGGTAAGCGACTGGCCGAACGCCAGCTCGGGCTCGACGTGACCGACCGGGCGCTGGATCTGCTTGGTTCGGCAGGCTTCGATCCGGTCTACGGCGCGCGTCCTCTTAAGCGTGCGATCCAGCAACAGCTGGAGAACCCGCTGGCGCAGCGAATCCTGCAGGGCGTGTTCACGCCCGGCCAGACCGTGCGTGTGGACTCYGACGGCAACCACCTCAACTTCGAGGCGGTGTAAACGCAGCGATGCCCTCTGCTCGGTAGGAGCCGATTCATCGGCGATGCTCTCGCGAGCACCCTTCGCCGATGAATCGGCTCCTACACGAGCAGCGGACGCTGCGCGGCTCGCCCTCAGAACCGAAAGCCCACCTTCGCGTACATGTACCGCCCGTTGAAACCGAACGGCGACAGCGCCGAGTACTGCAGGCCGCTGGCGAAGTCTTCGCCGGTATTGTTCGCCTTTACCCGGTTCGGGTACTGATTGGTCACGTTGTCGACACCCACGGTGAAGTTCCACGCGTCGATGGCGTAGCCCAGCGAGGTGTTCAACAGCCAGCGTGCCGAGAACACCTGGTCCGTGGTCGGATCGGTGTTCACCCGCGTGACCGAGCCGTAACGTGTCAGGTCTCCGTGGACGGTGAAGCCGGCGAGGGCCCAGTCCGCGCCGAACAGGAACTTCGTGCGTGGCGTGGCCTTGGTCAGGATGCCCTGGCTCGAACGTCCGAACAGTTCGATGGGATCGGTCGAGTTCGCCTGGAGCACCGCCGGTGTGGCACTCACCGAGAGCACCTTCACCTGGTTGTAGTTGCCGCTGGCGAGCAGGTTCACCTCACCCCACGATGTCGTCGGGATTCGGTAGTTGAGCACCAGGTCCGCACCGCGCGTGCGTGTGGCTGCCGCGTTGGCGAAGTACTGGATCGCAGTGACCTGCTGGCCTGGCACGATGCTGTTGAAGTACGCGGCGAGGAGCGGGTCGGTCAGGCTGATCGTGTCCGAGTACAGGATCTGGTGCCAGATGCGGATCTGGTAGACGTCGAGTGTGGCGCTGAAATCCGCCAAGGGCTGCCATACGGCGCCAAGACTGTAGTTCGCGGACTTCTCCGGCTTCAGTGCCTTGGCGCCGAGTGCGATTGCTGCGGGATCCGACGTCCGGTACGTACCCGTCTGTGCCAGCTGGCCAGTCGTGGGATCGATGATGGTAACCACCGACTGATAGTTCTGCTGGGCCAGCGAGGGTGCACGGAAGCCGTTGGAGATGGTGCCGCGAAGGGCGAACTCCGGCGTGAACTGGTATCGACCGGAAATCTTGCCCGAGCGTGTGGAACCGGCGTCGCTATAGTGCTCGTAACGGCCCGCGACACCTGCGGAGAACTTGTCCGTGATGTCGTTTTCCAGATCGACGTAGAGCGCTTCGCTGTGCCGGGTAAAGCTGCCGGCTGCATCCGGTGACAGCCCTGGGAACACCTGCGATCCACCGGCGTACGGCGTGGTCGTGCCGGGAATGAACGTGTTTGGGTCGAAGAAATACGAGGTCGGGTCGCCGGCGTCGATTTCGTATTTTTCCTTCCGGTACTCAGCGCCGAAGGCAAGCGTCAGCGGATTCTTCAGCCAGTCGACGGCGAAATCCTTGCCAATGTCGATGTTCGCCAGCGCCTGCGAATTCTTGAAGGTGCCCGCGTTGAAATACGTGGGCGACGAGCCGGTCGTGTAGTAGAGGTTGGTGTTGACGCTGTTCTGGATGTCGAAATCGAGGTTGTTGATGCCGTAGTTGCCGGACGCATCCCATCGCCATCCGCCATCGGTGACGCCTTTCACGCCGAGCACCGCGGTGGTGTCGTTCACGTGGTTGACGATCTGCGGAAGAAAGCCGTCCGGGTAGATCGCAGGAACATTGCGCGCATTGGCGGCGGCGCGGTAATAACCGTTCGAGGTGACGTCGCGGCGGCTCATGGTAAGGAAGCCGTAGACATCGACGTTGTGCGCGACTTCGTACTGGAAGTTGGTCAGCGCCTGGTAGGTCTTCACCGCCGGGTCGCCATAGCGCTGGTGGGCCACGTTGCCG
>NZ_JBFUJE010000046.1:0-17115 GCF_056401535.1 Luteibacter sp. P4_E6
GGTCAACACATAGGCGGCGTCGAGACGGCGCTGCAGGCCGCGGGCGAGGATCAGCAGGAGCATGCCGACGACGCTGGAGAGGAAATGCGAGACCTCGACCAGGGGCAGCGGCACGAAGCCACGCAGGATTTCCATGCGCCCTGGTATCGCCAGGGTGGCGCCCGAGAAGAGCAGCACGGCGCCGGCAAGYAGCGTCAGGCCGGCGAAGAACGGCGGCAGCAGGCTACTGAACCACGGCGTGATCAACGCCGTGTGGCGCAGGCCGCGGATTTCGCGCCAGATGACCATGAGGGTGGCCACGCCAAGCGGCAGGAGGTAGTAGACGAGACGGAAGGCCGTCAGTGAACCGAGGATCGGGGCCTCCAGGCCATGATTTCCGGTCGCACCGAAACCAGCCAGCATGACCGCCTCGAAGACGCCCAGGCCACCCGGCACGTGGCTGATCAGTCCGGCCATTTGCGCCAGCACGAAAATCGCCAGGAAGTGGCCGAATCCGCCCACGATTTCCTGCGGCATGAGGACGTAGAGCACGCCCGAAGCCAGGCCCCAATCGAGCGCGCCAATGAGGATCTGCCGGGCCGCGACCTGCGGGGTCGGCGTATGGAAGGCCCAGCGCCCGATGCGAAGGGGTCGACGCACCAGCGCGGCGGCGGCGAACCAGGCGAGTGGAACCAGGGTAAGCAGGATCGCCAGCGGAATACGCAGGCCCGAAAGCGGCACTTCCGGCGGAATCGGCACGATCAACAGCGTCACGCCGGTCAGGGCGGCGAGGCCGAGCCAGAAACTCAAGGTGGTGTAGAGGACGACGCGGGCTACTTCGCCCGTGCTCAGTCCAGCCTGCACATAGAAGCGATAGCGGATCGAACCGGACACCAGCAGGGACATGCCCAGCGCATTGGAGAAGGCGTAACTGATAAAGGAGATGAAACCGACGCGCTTCGCCGGCAGGCGCCGCCCGATGCTGGCCAGTCCGAACCAGTCGTAGAGCGTCATCACGGCGAAGCCGGCGCCCGTGAGCACGATGGCCAGGGCGATATCGGCATTCGGCAGGCTGTGCACGTAGGCGCCGATCTGCCGGTACGTGACCTCCGTGGCCATGGCGTGCAACGCCCACAGCGCCAGGCACAGGAGCAGGAGGGACAGCAACGGGCCGCCCGCTCGACGTAGCAAAGTCGCGTACAGCGCGGGCTTCGTCAGGGGCGTGTCATTCATTGGCAGCTCCGCCCTCGTCTCGTGCTCCACTGCGTCCGCGGCTCCATTGGTTATCGTAAGGTCGTGTAGGGTGCCACAGAGCGCGTTCAGGCGGCAGGTCGCCACGTGCACGGCGTTCATTATGGGGCCCGGGCGGCTTCGGAAGCTTGCGGTGGGGGCTGGGAAAGCCTTACGTAAGCTGCCTTAATTACCCTCTTGGCACACTCTGCCCGCTTTCCGGCTGGCGACCTTACGCGAGGCACCATGCGTTCAGATCCTTCGGCACAAGGCGTCCTGCGCCAGCGTTTCCGGCCCCTCCTCTGGTTCGGCGTCCTTTTCGTCGGTGTGGCCTTCCTGGTCCGCCTGATCCTGCTGATCAAGACCGGACACGATATTCCTGCCGAGCCGGGCAAGTGGCTCTACCTGTTCGGCGTGGGCCTGGGCTACGACCTGGTCACCTTCCTCTACTTCGCCTGGCCCATGCTGCTGGTGCTCTGGCTGCTGCCCCGCCGGGCTTACCTGTCGCGCTGGGGTCACCGGATCTTCGTTGGCTTCTGCTTCGTGCTGACCTTCGCCGTGCTGTACCTGGGCGCCGCCGAGCTGGTCTTCTGGGGCGAGTTCAGTGCCCGCTTCAATTTCATCGCGGTGGACTATCTCGTCTATACGCACGAAGTGGTCGGAAACATCCAGGAGTCGTACCCGATCGTCACCTGGTCGTTGCTCCTGCTGCTGGCGACGGTGCTGGTGATCTTCTTCAGCCGGCGCACCCTGAAGGCGCGCGACGAGGGCTCGCGCTTCGCCGGCCGCTCGGCCGTGGTCGGGGTCTGGCTGGTACTGACCGTGGCGGTGAGCTTCGCCGTCGACGGCTCCATGAAGGACCGTTCGACCAACAACTACGTCAACGAGCTGGCCGGCAACGGCATCTATCAGTTCTTCGCGGCGTTCCGGAACAACGAGCTGGACTACGCGAAGTACTACCCGACGATTCCCGACGACCAGGCCTTCAGCAACCTGCGCGAGCTGGTGAAGACGCCCAACGCCACGTTCACCAGCAGCGACCCGAAAGACATCACTCGCACCATCGTCGCCGACGGCACCGAGAAGAAGCTCAACGTGGTGCTGATCAGCGTGGAGAGCCTGTCCGGCGATTACGTCGAAGGCCTCAACGTCAGCAAGCACATGGGGCTCACGCCGAACCTCGACGCCCTGGCCGCGAAGAGCCTGTTCTTCACCCAGCTTTATGCCAACGGCACGCGCACGGTGCGCGGCCTCGAAGCGCTGTCGCTGTCGGTGCCGCCGACGCCCGGCGAGTCCATCGTCAAGCGTCCGGGTAACGAGAACCTGAATTCGCTGGCCGACGTGTTCAATGCGAAGGGCTACACCTCCGAGTTCGTCTACGGCGGTTATGGCTACTTCGACAACATGAACCACTTCTTCGCCAGCAACGGCTACACGGCGGTGGACCGTAACGTCATCGACAACAAGGACATCCACGCCGAGAACGTCTGGGGCGTGGCCGACGAAGACCTGTTCACCCTTGTCATGAAGCGGATGGACGAGTCGTACGCCAAGGGCAAGCCGTATTTCGGCCATGTCATGACCACCTCGAACCATCGTCCGTACACCTTCCCCGAAGGTCGCGTGAATGCGAAGCAGGGTGCGCGGAATTCGGCGGTGCGTTACACCGACTGGGCCCTGGCCGACTTCCTCAAGCGCGCGTCGACCAAGCCATGGTTCGACGATACCGTCTTCGTCATCACCGCCGACCATTGCGCCAGCAGCGCCGGCAAGACCAGCCTGCCGGTGGACAAGTACCACATCCCGCTTTTCATCTATTCGCCCAAGCACATCGCGCCGGGTCGCGTGGATCGCCTGATGAGCCAGATCGACATCCCGCCGACCGTGCTGGGCTTGCTGAACTTCAGCTACACCTCGCACTTCTACGGCTACGACCTGTTCAAGCTCGAGCCGGGCCGCGAGCGCACCTTCATGAGCACCTACCAGGAGCTCGGTTACATGCGCGACGGTCGCCTCACCTCACTCATTCCGCGTGAGCCGGTGAAGGAGATGACGCCTGATCTGGTCTCGGGCGATGCGACCGTGGCGAAGGCCGACCCCGTGGATGCGAAGGATGCGATCACGTATTACCAGACGGCCGCGTATCTGTTTACGCATGGGCTGATGACGAAGAAGGGCAGCGCTGCGACAACGCCCCCCTAAACGTCCTGTAGGAGCCGATTCATYGGCGAATGGGTGCTTGCGATGACCGATCCCGCTATCTAGCGCCCCGCGGCAGCGCGTTCGCGCACTTCCGCGAACGTCCAGTCCCGCAGCAGCTCGCCGTTCTCCCAAACCGTAACCATCGCTTCTTCCCAGCCGGGCTCAAGATCCTCCGGTGCGAGCGACACCGCATCGTCCGGTAACGCCACGGTACGGTAGCTGCCGTACTCGCGATGGCGCACGAGGGTCATGCGGCCGCGCTTGGATGTCTTGCCCTGGTCGGTGACGGGATCCTTCCAGACGTCGCGCCACTCGCCTTCGATGCGCACCGCCGAGCATTTGAGCGCGAACTTCTGCGTATCGCGGGTGAGCTTCTGCAACAGTGCGCCGCCCATGCCGAAGGCGAGGTTGTCAGCGGCGTAGCCGGCGCCGGTGATGCGTTCGAGGATGGCCCGGATGCTTTCCGGATTGACGCCGTCGCCCTGGATCACCCGCACGTGGTTCAGTACACGAAAGCCCTTGCCGTTCACCGTGCTGCCGAAGGCCTCGTCRAGCAGGGTCACGCAGCGGTGCACGACGTCGACCGGGTCGCCGGAGTCGGGACGGACGATGACGGTGGCGCCGGAAGCGATGACCTCGTCGCGCAGCGTCTTGCCCCAGTGTTCGGCAATGGCGTGGAAAATGTCGTAGCTGTCGGACACCACGGCAACGAGGCCGCCGGGCCTGGCAAAGTGCTTGAGCATGTTCCGGTACGCATCGACTTCATGCTCGCGGCCCCAGCTGGTGATCGTGCTGTGCTCGGCGGCCGGAATCGAATAGCCGGCCATCGGCTCGCCATAGAACGCCCGTGCGGCGAGCACCCCGGACACGGTGTCGGTGCCCATGAAGTTGACCAGGTGCGCCATGCCGCCGAGGCCGGCGGACTCCGCGCTGGAGACGCCACGTGCGCCGAAGTCGTGCAGCTTGAAAGGAATCTGTCCGGCAGGATCGTCCGAGGTCTTTTCCAGGTACTGCAGCAGGGTCCGGCGTGCCTGCCAGCTGATCGTCGCCACGGTTACCGGGTACCAGAGGCGCAACAGCAGGGTTTCGAGGTACGACGGTAGCCAGAAAGCCTCGGGGTCGGTCGACTCGATGGTGACTAGCGCCTGGTGCGTGGGTACGACGGAGCCTTCGGCTACGGCGCGGATGCGCACGGGCAACCTGCCGCCGTGGACATCCACGATGCGTCGCCAACCGGTTTCATTGAAGGGCTCGCCGTGGGCGGCGAAGAAGTCACGCGCCGCATCCACGTCCGCATGCGTGACGGCGCGGCCGAGGCGTGATTTCAGGACGGCCTGGAGGCCGAAGAACACCGTGCTTTCGTACGTGCCGCCACGCGATTCCACGTAGAAGAAGGTGGCGTCGGTTCCCGGCGGGTACTGCAGCCAGTGGCTGGCTTTGTAGCTGTCGGTGTCGAGGATGGGGTTGTCGAGGTAGGACATGCCGTGGGTCGTCATGACCCACAGCATACCCCTGGTGTGACTTATGCCGCGCTGTCGACCAGCACCAGTTCGGCATCCGCCGAGGCCGTGATGCGAAGCGTGGTCTCGTCGCGGATCGCGGCGCCGTCGCCCTTGTTGAGCGTCTTGCCGTTGACCTGCACCGAGCCTTCGGCCGGCACCATGTACGCGAAGCGACCCTCGCCAAGCGTGTATTCCACGGTCTCGCCGGCCTTCACGCTGGCGCCGAGGACGCGGGCATCCGTGCGGATCGGCAGCGCGTCGCCATCACCGGCCATGCCGCTGGCCAGGGTGACGAACTGGCCGGAACGCTCGCCCTTCGGAAACGGACGGGTGCCCCACGACGGTGCCTTGCGCTCGCCGTCCGGAATGATCCAGATCTGGAAGATCCGGGTGGCTTCCGGCTCGGCGTTGTACTCAGCGTGGCGGATGCCGGTGCCTGCGCTCATCACCTGCACATCTCCCGCCTCGGTGCGACCCTTGTTGCCCAGGCTGTCCTCGTGGGTGATCGCGCCTTCACGGACATAGGTGATGATTTCCATGTCCGAATGCGGGTGCGCCGGGAAGCCGGTGCCGGCGGCGATCGTGTCGTCGTTCCACACGCGCAGCGCGCCCCAGCCCATCCGCTTCGGGTCGCTGTACGAGGCGAAGGAGAAGTGGTGCTTCGCATCGAGCCAACCGTGGTTGGCACCGCCAAGACTGTTGAAGCTGCGGACGTCGATCATGTCGTGCTCCCCCGGAATTACCGGACTGGGTGAGTGAATGGGTGTATTTTCCTCCCCCGTCGCGGGCTGCGGAGCATCGTTCCGCCGAACGGATTGTTTCCCCGGGATAGCTTGTGAGGGTTGCAAAATGCCCCTCTCCCGCCCATCTGCTACGGATTGGCGGTTCGCCCGCCTCCCCCTTTCAAGAGGTGTCTGCGGATGATTCCGTTCTCGGTACTCGACCTGTCCCCGGTGGCGCGCGGCTCCACCCCTGGCCAGTCGCTGCGTAACTCGCGCGACCTCGCCCAGCACGCCGAAGCGCTCGGTTTCCATCGCTACTGGCTGGCCGAGCACCACAACATGACCGGCATCGCGAGCGCCGCCACGTCCGTCGTGATCGGTTTCATCGCCGAAGGCACGAAGACGATTCGTGTCGGCTCGGGCGGCATCATGTTGCCTAACCATGCCCCGTTGGTGATCGCCGAACAGTTCGGCACCCTCGCCTCGCTGTATCCGGGTCGCATCGACCTTGGCCTTGGCCGGGCGCCGGGCACCGACCAGGGCACCGCGCGCGCCTTGCGCCGCTCCATGGGGCCCAGTGACGACCGTTTCCCGGACGACGTACAGGAACTGCAGCTTTTCCTCGGCCCGCAGCAGCCGGGTCAGACCGTACGCGCCGTGCCGGGCATGGATACCAACGTGCCGCTGTGGCTGCTGGGCTCGAGCCTGTTCAGTGCGCAGCTCGCCGCGCATCTGGGCCTGCCCTTCGCCTTCGCCTCGCATTTCGCGCCGGACATGATGATGAAGGCGCTCGAGGTGTACCGGCACATGTTCCGTCCGTCGGAGGTGCTCGACAAGCCTTACGCCATGCTCGGCATCAATGTGGTGGCTGCGGCCACCGATGAAGAGGCGCGTCGCCTGTTCACCTCGCAGCAGCAGGCATTCTGGAATCTGCGCCGCGGTGCACCGGGTACGCTCCCGCCGCCGGTGAACTCGATGGACGGCGTCTGGACGCCGATGGAGAAGGCGCAGGTCGACCATGCGTTGTCCTGCGCGGTGGTCGGCTCGCCGGATACCGTGCGCGACGGTCTTGCGGAGTTCATCGAACGCACGGGCGCCGACGAACTCATCATCACGGCGCAGATCTTCGACCATGCGGCCCGCAAGGAGTCGTATTCGATCGTCGCCGCGCAGCACGCGAAGCTCGCTGAGCGTTCGGCGGCCTGATCGCGTGCGAGTCGTCCTGGACACGAATGTCTGTCTGGACGCGTTCGTGTTCGACGATCCACGCGCCGCGACGCTCGTCGCGGCGCTTGTCGCCGGTGACGTCGAAGCGGTGACGCGGGCCGATTGCCGGGATGAGTGGCTCGGCGTGTTGGCGTATCCCGCGCTGAAGCTGGATGAAGCGCGTCGTGCGGAAGCGGCGACGCGTTTCGACGGTGTCGTTACGTTACTGGATGGCGTCGCCGCCGGTGAGGTGACGGCCGACGGCGGTCGGGATGCCGTGCCACGTGTACCGCTGCCGCGTTGTCGCGATCCTGACGACCAGAAGTTTCTCGAACTTGCCCAGGCGTCGGGCGCGTCCGTGTTGTTTTCGCGGGATGCCGAAGTGCTGCGGTTGGCGCGGCGTACGGTGCGTGACGGGTTGTTTGAGATTCTGAAGCCTGAAGATTGGGCGGGGCCTGCGTAACCCGCTGCCGCGGGATCGCCGATGAATCGGCTCCTACCAAGCAGAGCCCCACGTTGATTTTGTAGGAGCCKATTCATCGGCGATGCTCTACTCCCCACCCCACCGCCAGTCGTCCTTGAGCCTCTCCGCACAAAACTCGACGAAGCGCCGCACCTTCGGCGCCAGATGCTGCGCATTCGCATAGACCGCCTGCAGCGGCGCGGCAGGAATGGTGCAGTCCGGAAGCACGCGCACCAGGCGCCCGTTGCCGAGGTCGTCGCCCACGTCCCAGATGGACTTCTGCACGATGCCGCCACCTGCCAGCGCGAGGGTGTGAGCGGCCTCGCCGTCGTTGGTGATGAAGGCCGGATTGACGCGCACCGAGACCGATTCGCCGGCGTGCTGGAAATGCCATTCGCGCGTCGGTTGCTCGCCGAACACGATGCAGTCGTGACCGGCCAGGGCCACCAGTTCGGCCGGCATGCCACGCCGGGCAAGATAGGATGGCGCCGCGCACAACACGCGGAAGTTCGGTGCCAGCGAGCGGGCGATCATCGAGGAGTCGGCCAGATTGCCGAAGCGGATCGCGAGGTCCACACCTTCGTCGACGATATCGACCAGCGCATCGGTAAGGGTGAGATGCACGTTGAGCTCGGGATGCGCCAGGCGGAACGCGACGGTGAGCGGGGCAATACGACGGCGCCCGAAGGCACGCGGGGCGGTCACTCGCAACACGCCCGCCACGGCGTCACGGCTGCGCGATACCGCTGCCTCGGCTTCCTGCACTTCGGCCAGGATGCGCACGCAACGGGCGTGAAACGCCTCGCCCTCTTCGGTCAACGACTGACGGCGCGTGGTGCGCTGTAACAGGCGAACGCCCAGCCGGGTCTCCAGCGCGCTGAGGCGCTTGCTGACGACCGCCAGGGAGAGATCCAGCTCACGCGCGGCGCCGGAGAGGCTGCCGGCGGAAACGATCCGGGCGAACACGGTCAGCTCAAGCAGGTTGTCGATCATTCTTCGGTCCCGGGCAAGAGTCTTTCAGCCTCACAAGCCTTTGTCGGCTCCTGGGCAAGGATCATAGTGATCCCACCTTCTTCCCGCTTGTAGAGGCTCACCATGTTCTCTTTCACGAATCAGGACGTCCTTGTGGTCGGCGGTAGCTCCGGTATCGGCCTGGCCACCGCGAAAGCCTTCGCCACCGCCGGAGCGCGCGTCACGATCGCTTCGCGTTCCAGCGACAAGCTCGACGCTGCGCTGAAGGAACTCGGCGGCGACGCGCGGTCCGAGGTGCTCGACACCGGTGACGCGCAAGCCGTCGAGGCCTTCCTGTCCGGGCACACATGGAACCATGTGGTCGTCTCGGCCGCGAAAACGCCCAGCGGCCCCATTCGCCAGCTCTCGCTGGAAGACGCGCACAAGGCCATGGAGAGCAAGTTCTGGGGCGCCTATCGCGTCGCCCGCGCCGCGCGTATCAGGGAGGGTGGCTCACTGACGATCGTCTCGGGATTTCTCTCGGTGCGCCCGAGCGCCACGTCCGTGCTGCAGGGCGCGATCAATGCCGCGCTGGAAAGCCTGGTGCGCGGCATGGCCCTGGAGTTCTCGCCGGTCCGCGTCAACGCCGTGTCGCCCGGCATGATCCGCACGCCCCTGTGGAGTGGCATGGATGAGGACAAGCGCGAGGCGATGTTCGCCGCCGTGGCCGAGAAGCTCCCGGCGAAGCGTGCTGGCGAGCCCGAGGACATTGCCAACGCGATCCTCTATGCCGCGGCGACGCCATTCACGACCGGCTCCACGATCGTCGTCGATGGTGGAGGCTCGATCGCCTGAGGCTCGGTTGCCTCAGTCCACCGGCACCAGCGCGATGAAGTTACGCAGGCTGTAGTAGCGATCGTGCTGCGGCCACTCCACCGACGCGACGGCCTTGTGCCCGGCGGCCCAGGGCTCGTTGTCGAGCAACACTTCGACCTGGGTCTTGCCGTCGCCGACATTGCCGTAGAACACGCGGATCCAGTGCACGTCGTTGGTTAGCGGCGCCGTGGAAATCGCGGCTTCGAGGGCGGAGAGGCCGTCCTCGGGAATCTCCATCGGGGCGTCCTTCTCACCTCGCAGCGTGAAATCACCGATGTAGGCGGTGAAACGATGCACGCCGGCGGTGAGTTCGTGCACGGCAAGCTTTTCCTTGTTCACCGCGTGCCAGCACGCGGCCAACACCACGTGGAAATCGTTGCGCGCAAAGCTGTCCAGCGCGTCGCGACAGCCGGCCTTGCCGGTGCCGATGCCGCCGAAGCTCTCCTCAATGGTGCGCTCCTCGTCGAGCACGATATCCAGGTCGAGGCGACCCATCCCGCCGTCCTTGCCTTCGTGCCAGATGCCGCGCAAGGCGGGGTAGTCATCGCCTTCGGTGAGCAGCCAATCTTCGTCGGGCTCGAGTTCCACGCCATGCTCGGCGAAAAGGTCGATGAGGGTGTTCTGGATGAGACGGTCCATGGGTCGTCCATTATGAAAAAGAGGAGATTACGCGTTGTCGGCGAGCTTGCCGAGCGCTACGGCGGCCGACGGATTGCGTTCCTTGGCCGCCGAGATGAAATAGACGAAGACATCCCGGGGCGCGCCGTTGGCCAGAGCGTCGCCGACGTGGGGCAGGTCGAGGGGATCGCCGCCGGAAGCCCAGGTGGTGGCGTGCTTCGCCCAGGCCTTCAGCTCCTTCGCCGGATAGCCGGTTTTTTCGGGAGCCCGGCTGCGCATCAGCCGCGCATAGACGAAGGGCCCGGTGAGATCCGCGAAGGAGGGATGTTCCGCCGAGTCGGTGAACACGGTGGCTACGCCGCGCGCCCGTGCCAGTTCGAGCCAGCGCTCATCCATGAAACTCTCGTTGCGCACTTCCACGGCGTGCCGCAGGGCGATGCCGCCGGCCTTCTCGGGCAACAGGTCGAGAAAGGCCGCCATGTCGTCCGGGTCGAAGGAGCGGGTGGCCAGGAACTGCCACAGGATCGGTCCGAGACGGTCGCCGAGCGCGCTGGCGCCCTCGACGAAGCGGTCGATACGTTCGCCCGCGGTCGCCAGTTGCTTCGTCTGCACGATATGGCGCGGTGCCTTGACCGAGAAGACGAAGCCTTCCGGTGTGTCCGCCGCCCATTTGCGGTACGTCGCCGCGTCGGGCGCACGGTAATAGGTGCCGTTGATCTCGATGGCCGTGACCTGCCGGCTGGCGTATTCCAGCTCACGCTTCTGCACCAGGTCGTCCGGATAGAACACGCCACGCCAGGGCGCGAACACCCAGCCACCCATGCCGGTGCGGATGTGTCCGGGAGTAAGGGTTTTCTTGCTGTCGCGCCGGGTCGCCATCATCGGTCGATGCTCGCAAGGTCGGAGTGGAGGCGGTGTCGTTATACTGCGCCCATGCCGTCCATCCGTATCATGACCGTCGACGACCATCCCCTGCTACGCGAGGGCATCGCCGCCGTCATTGAAGGTCAGGACGAACTGGAACTGGTTGCGGAGGCGAGCACGGGCGAGGAGGCGATCGACCATTATCGCCGGCATCGCCCGGACCTCACCCTGATGGACCTGCAGATGCCGGGCATCGGCGGTATTGCCGCGATCGAAGCGATTCGCAGCGAATTCCCGGATGCACGCATCCTGGTCCTGACCACCTACCGCGGCGACGTACAGGCACTACGTGCCTTCCGCGCAGGCGCCCAGGGTTATCTGCTCAAGAGCGAACTGCGTAAGGAAATGCTCAGCACCATTCGACAAATCATGGACGGCAAGCGCCGCATACCCGAGGAGATAGCGCACGAAATGGCAGGCCACGCAAACGACGACGAACTGACCCCCCGCGAAACCGAAGTACTCACCCATGTCGCCATGGGCGAAGCCAACCGTAACGTCGCGTTGGCGCTGGGTATCGCCGAGGAGACGGTCAAGGCTCACATGAAAAGCATCCTGTCCAAGTTGGCCGCGAACGACCGCACGCACGCGGTGGCCATCGCGTTGCGCCGGGGCATCATCGAACTCTGAAGTTATGGCGTGTGGGCGTGCGCGTGCCGTTTGCGGTACTCGGCGGGCGTGACGCCGACACGGCGCATGAAGGCGCGCCGCAGACCGTTGGGGTCGGCATAGCCGCAGCGCGACGCGACGCGCTTGGGTGTTTCGTGGCCTTCTTCGAGCAGGCGCCGTGCGGCTTCCACGCGCATCGTCTCGACGAACTCCGCTGGCGTCATGCCGACCTCGTGGCGGAATATCCGTGCGAAGTGGCGCGGACTCATGCCAACACGTTGGGCCATGGCGGTTACGGAGTGTTCTTCGGCGGGATGCGTGGCCACGTAACGCTGCAATTCCTGCAACGCACCGCGGCCGGCGGGTGCCGCCTCGCCGTGGCGACTGAACTGCAGTTGCCCGCCCGGGCGTCGGTAGAACACCACCAGCTCGGCGGCCACGGCCATCGCGATGTCGCGATCGAGGTCTTCCTCGACCAGGGCGATGGCCAGGTCCATGCCGGCGGTGACGCCTGCCGCCGTGCATACCGGGCCATCGCGGACGACGAAGGCATCCGCCTCCACGTGTAAGGACGGATGCCGCTCGGCGAGCAGGCCGGCCACCTTCCAGTGAGTGGTGACGCGCCGGCCGTCCAGCAGGCCCGTCTGGGCGAAGAGCAGGGCGCCGCTGCAAATCGAGCCATACCGGCGGGACACGGCCGCGTGCCGGCGCAGCCAGTCGAGCAGGCTGTAATCGGTGGCGGCACGGGACAGGTCGGGCGACCCCGCAACGAGCAGGGTATCGATACGGTCGAGGTTCTCGAGCGTGCTTCGATCCGGCAGGAAGCGCATGCCGGACGACGCCGTGACCGCCAGCGGGGCCGTGCCGACGGTGAGCACCCGATACACCTCGCGCCGTGCCTGCCGGTTGGCCTCGGCGAACACGTCGGCGGGCCCGGAAACGTCGAGCATCTGCACCCCGGGTGGGGCGACGATGACGATCGTGAGGGGAGGCGGCGACTGCATGGGGCACAACATGGCAGAAATTGCTATCTCGCGTCAAATGAAGACGGGAGGGTCAGGGCGTCAAATAGCTCTACCCACCGCATGAGGCCTAACGCCATGTCCACCACCATTGCCGGTATCGCCCTTCCCGACAGCGCCCTCGCCCGCGAGATCACCGATCTGGTCCGTGATACGGAGAGCGATCTGCTGTACCACCACTCGCGCCGCGTCTTCCTGTTCGGCGCCCTCACCGGCAAGGCCAAGGGCCTTGTCTTCGATCCCGAGCTGCTCTACGCCGGCGCCATGTTCCATGACATGGGCCTGGTGCCTGCCTACTCCAGCAAGACCGAGCGCTTCGAAGTCGACGGCGCCAACGTAGCGCGTGATTTCCTGCGCTCGAAGGGCATCGACGAGGCGCAGATCGACATCGTGTGGGCTTCTATCGCGCTGCACACCACGCCCGGCGTGCCGCAGCACATGAAGCCTGAAATCGCGTTGTTGACCGCCGGTGTCGAAATGGACGTGCTCGGCCTTGGCTTCGAGAACGTGGCCACCAGCGACCGCGAGACCGTGGCGCATGTCCACCCACGGGGCGGTGCCTTCAAGGAGGGCATCATCGACGCCTTCTACAATGGCGTGCGAAACAAGCCGGAAACCACCTTCGGCAACGTGAAAGCGGACGTCATGGCTTATAAGCAGCCCGGCTTCCAGCGCACCGACTTCACGCAGTGCATTCTGCACAATCATTGGCCGTCGTAAGAAATCAGTAATTGATCTGATAATCATTCGCACCTACGATGACGGCCTTTCGCTTCCCGCAAGGCCGTCGTCATGCCGCACGCGCGCCGTTTCCGTTCCACACTGAAAACGATGCACCTGTGGCTCGGCCTCAGCCTCGGCCTCGTGCTGGCGCTGGTCACCCTCTCCGGCAGCATCCTGCTGTGGGAGGACCCGTTATTCGCCGCCGGGCATCCTCAGCTCACCTCGCGACCCCTGCCGGACCTGGCGACGCAAGGGCGCTCGCTGGCAACCCTGCTGGCCTCGCCGGACGGCAAGGGCTTGCGCGGCCTTTCCCTCCCGGACGACGAACTGCCGGTATGGGAAGCGCAGTCGCGTGCCGGCGGCCGCAGCTATTTCGATGCGACCACGGGCGAGTTGCTATTGCGCCGCGAGAAGACCGGCGACGTCATGCTGCTGCTGATGGACTGGCATACGCATCTGCTGAGCGGCGAAGTGGGCGAGACCATCCTGGGCGTCGTCGCCTGCACCGGTCTCTTCATGCTGTTCTCCGGCGTGTGGCTTTACTGGCCCGGCCGTCGACGCGCGCTGAGGCACCTCAAGCCACATACCCACCCGCCGGTGCTGCGCTGGGCGAGTTTTCACCGCTTCGTCGGCGTGGCCGCCCTGCCCTTGCTCATCGTCATGATCGGCACCGGCACGACGATGGCGTATCGCGGTGCGGTACGTAACGGCCTCGCGTCGGCCTTCAGCGAAGCGCCGCCGGCGAAGCCACCGAAGCTGCCGCCCGCGCACGGCAACATCGACTGGCCGGCCGTGCTGGCCGCGGCACAGGCCGCCGCGCCGGACGCCGAGATCACGCGGCTGATGCTTCCGCAGAAGGACAGCGGCACGCTTGTCCTGCGCGTTCGCCGGCCCGGCGAATGGAACAAGGACGGCCGTAGTTCGTTGTGGATGGATCCGGTGGCCGCGCGCGTCATCGGTGGCGATGACGCGACGCGACTCGGTCCGGGCCTGCGTCTGGCCAACGCCCTGTTCCCGATCCATTCGGCGGCGGTGGGCGGCCTGCTCTGGCGCATCGTGGCCTGCCTGACCGGCACGCTGCCCCTGTTCCTGCTCATCACCGGCTTCCTCTTCTGGCGTGCCCGCCGGCGACGCTCTGCCGCCGGCGCCGATTCATCGGCGAACGCTCGCTAGCCACACCGTCGCCCTCAACCCGACACCTCAACGCCCTACCCGCCCGCCTATCCTGCTTCCCGCCTTCCAACGGGAAACACCGTCATGCGCCGTACCCTGCTCGCCCTCGCCTGCTGCCTCGCCCTGCCCGCCGTCGCACACGATGCCGCACCCGTGACGATCGGCGCCAATCCGACGTGGACACAGCCCGTGGCACCGCACGTGATCTACGGGAACACGTACTACGTCGGCACCAAGGGACTGTCGTCGGTCCTGATCACGTCGCCCCAGGGTCATGTGCTGATCGACGGGACCTTACCGGGCAACGCCGGACTCATCGAAGCGAACATCCGCAAGCTCGGTTTTCGCGTCGAAGACATCAAGATGATCCTGAATACGCATGCACACGTCGACCATGCGGGAGGCATTGCCCAACTGGCGAAGGACAGCAAAGCGTCCGTGAGGGCAACCGCGAAGGGCGCCGAGGCCATGCGTCTGGGTGGCCACTATCCCGAGGATCCGCAATACGACCCTGGCGAAAAGCCGTATCCGAAAGTCGATGCGATCGGCGACATCGTCGACGGTACGGTGGTGCACGTGGGACAGCTGACCCTTACGGCGCACATCACCCCGGGCCATACCCCTGGCGGCACGGCATGGACGTGGCAGTCATGCGAAGGCACGTCGTGCAAGAACATCGCCTTCGCCGACAGCCTCTACGCCTTCGCGGCCCATGGCTATCGCTTCAGCGACCACCCGGCGTATGTCGCCGACTACCGCAAGACGTTCGATCGCGTCGCCGCGCTGCCCTGCGATGTACTGATCACGCCACACCCCGAACAGGGCGAAGGCGAAACCTGCAAGACCTACGCGGATGCCGGCCGTAAACGACTCGACGACGTCCTCACCAAGGAAACCTCAACCCCGTAGGAGCCGATTCATCGGCGATCCCACGGCAGCGGGCCCGAACTAGCGGCTGAGCATCGCCGTGATTCGCGCATCCTTCTCCGCCCAGAGCTGGTTCACCCAGTTCTGGAAGCGTTCGCGGTACACCGCGTCGTTCTCGTAGTCGCCGCGCATCGACGGATCGATGGACAGCCGTCGCACATGGATGCGGATGTCGCGGATACGGCCGGCGATCAGATCCATCATCGTGCCCGGCCCCGCCGGGTAGACAATGGTGACATCGAGCATCTGGCGGATCGCGTCACCCATGGCGTCGACCACGAAGGCGACGCCGCCGGCCTTGGGTCGTAGCAGGTGCGTATAGGGCGACTTCTGCGCATCGTGCTTGGCCTTGGTGAAGCGGGTGCCCTCGGTGAAGTTCATGACCGAGACCGGCACATGGCTGAACTTCTCGCAGGCGCGGCGCGTTGCCTCGCGGTCCTTGCCGCGCAGCTCCGGCCTGGCGTCCAGTTCCTGCTTCGAATGACGCTTCATGAAGGGGAAGTCCAGCGCCCACCAGGCTGGGCCCAGCAGCGGCACCCAGATCAGCTGACTCTTCAGGAAGAAGCGCATGAAGGGAATGCGCCGGTTGAAGATTTTTTGCAGCGCGGGGATATCCACCCAGCTCTGGTGGTTGCACACCACAAGATAATTCTCACGTGTGCTCAACCCCTCCAGGCCCTCCACCTGCCACTGTGTGCGCGTGAAGGCACCGAACAGCCAGGCATTGACGCTCAGCCAGCTCTCGGCGATATGCACCAGGACGGGGGCAAAGGCATCGCGCATCGAGCGCAGCGGGATGACCAGACGGACCGCCGTCAGCAGCAGGAGCGGCCCGACATGCAGCACGGTGCTGACGAACAGCAGCACGCAGGCGAGGGGGATGCGCAGGAATCGGGGGAGCGAAACGAACATAGGGTCGTCACGGAAGAATGAACCGGCAGTTTACTTGGATCGTCCCTTCAGCGTGCCGCGAGCACCTCGTCGACCGCTGCCAGGTCCTGCGTGATCTCGTCGATGCCCTCCCAGGGATCCTTTTTCAGGCGCGCGAGCCGTTTCGGCACCGTCGCCAGGTCGAAGGCACTGCCGGATTTGAGTCTTCCCAGTTCGTCCCAGCGCAGCGGCACGGCCACCGGGGCACCTGGCCGCGACCGTAGCGAATAGGACGCCACCGCCGTCGCGCCCCGGCCGTTACGCAGGTAGTCCAGGTAGATCCGGCCGCGCCGGAAGCGCTTGCTCGCCGTGGCGACGAACTCCAGCGGATGCAGCTGAGCCAGCGCTTCGGCAAAGCCGCGGGCGAAGCCCTTCACCGTTGCCCAATCCGCCCCCGGATTCAGTGGCACGACCACATGCAGTCCCTTGCCGCCGGTGGTCCGCACGAACGAGACCAGTCCGAGTTCCTCGAGAAAACCACGGACCATGCGCGCCGCTGCGATGACGCGACGCCACTCGACATCCTCGCCCGGGTCGAGGTCGAAGACGACGCGATCGGCGATGTCCGGCGATCCGATGTGCGAGCCCCAGGGATGGAACTCCACCGCGCCGAACTGGACCAGTTCGATCACGCCGGCCTCGTCCTTGGGATACAGGTACACCGCCTGTGCGCCGGTCTCCTCCTTCAGCTTCGCCGTGCCGACGTGTTCGAGGCCGGCCATCACGTGCTTCTGAAAGAAACACGGCGAGCCGATACCTCCGGGACAGCGAATCGTCGAGGTGGGCCGGTCGGCGATCGCCGGCAGGAGCCATGGCATCACGGCACGGTAGTAATCGACGACCTGCTGTTTGGTGATGCCGTCGTCGGGGAACACGACGCGATCGGGATGCGTAATGACCATCGAGACGGAGCTGTCGACGGCGGGACGTTTTGCCACTCGTTTCGTCGTCGGCCTGCGGTCGGAATCGCGCAGGTCGGCGGGCGCCTTGTCCACGCGCAGTGCCTTGAGGCTGGGCTGGCGTAGCAGGGATTTGTTGCCGATGCCGCGGTAATAGAC
>NZ_JBFUJE010000047.1:0-17090 GCF_056401535.1 Luteibacter sp. P4_E6
CATGCAACTTAGGCATGCAACTTAGGGATGAAGCATGGCATAGATGCGTTCGGCGAGGCCGCGATCAATCCCCTTCACGCTCATCAATTCTTCGACGCCCGCCGCTTCGACCCCCGCCAGACCGCCAAAAGCCTTCAGCAGCGCAGCGCGGCGACGTGCACCCACGCCCGCCACGTCTTCCAGCGTACTCCGCTCACGCGTCGCTTCGCGGCGCCGGCGGTGTCCGCTGATCGCAAAACGGTGCGCTTCATCACGAACTGCGGCAACCAGATGCAGCGCAGGCGACGAGGTACCCGGATGCAGGGTCTTGCCGGTTTCGGCAAGCACCAGGGTCTCCTCACCGGCGCGACGGCCCGGACCCTTCGCCACGCCCACCACGCGAATGCCTTCGACGCCGAGTTCGCGCAACACGTCCACCGCCTGCCCCACCTGCCCGGCGCCGCCGTCGATCAGGAGGATGTCCGGCTTCGCGCCGCCCTCCACCACTTTCTTGAAGCGGCGCGTCAGGGCCTGGTGCATGGCTGCATAGTCGTCACCCGGCGTGATGCCCGCGATATTGAAGCGGCGGTAGTGCGACTTCTCCGGCCCCTCGGGACCGAACACCACGCACGAAGCGACGGTAGCCTCGCCACGCGTGTGACTGATATCGAAGCACTCGATCCGGCGAGGGGCTGCCTCGAGCTCGAGCACTTTCTGCAAATCGTCGAAGCGCGCCAGCAGCGTATGGCGGCTGGCAAGGCGTGACGTGAGCGCCGCACTCGCATTGCGCTGGGCCATCTCGAGGAAGCGCGCACGCTCGCCGCGAACGCTGGGTTTCAGCGAGACGACGTAACCGGCGTGATCGGAAAGCACCTGCGCCAGCACGTCGATGTCTTCGACTGGATCGCTCAGCACCAGCTCACGGGGCACCTGCCGCTCCAGGTAGTACTGCGCGATGAACTGCGCCAGCACGTCGCCCACCGACGCATCGATCGGCAACCGCGGGAAGAAATCGCGCGACCCCAGGCTCACGCCATTGCGGAAGAACAGCACGCTCACGCAGGCCATGCCACCTTCCAGGCAGCAGGCGATCACGTCCATATCCGCGCTGGCACCCTGCACGAAGTGCTGGGCCTGCAGCTTGCGCAACGCAGAGACCTGATCGCGCAGCGTGGCCGCGCGCTCGAAATTCAGTGCCATGCTGGCCTGATCCATCGCCACGGCCAGCTCGTCGATCACCGCACTGCTGCGACCTTCAAGGAACATCTCGGCGTGACGCACGTCGTTCTGGTAATCGGGCACATCGATCAGGCGCACGCAGGGCGCACTGCAACGACCGATCTGGTGCTGCAGGCAGGGGCGTGAGCGGTTACGGAAATAGCTGTCTTCGCACTGACGCACCTTGAATAGCTTCTGCATCAGGCCAAGGCTTTCGCGCACGGCGAAGGTGCTCGGGTACGGCCCGAAATAACGTCCCGGCCCCGTCTTCGCGCCGCGATGGAATCCCAGGCGCGGATACTCTTCGCCCGCCGACAGATAGATGTACGGGTAGCTCTTATCGTCGCGAAGCACGATGTTGTAACGCGGCTTGAGCGACTTGATCAGCTGCGATTCGAGCAGCAGCGCCTCGCCCGCCGTACGCGTCAGGGTGACTTCCGCCCGCGCGATCTGCGACACCATCGAGGCGATACGCGGATCCATCGGGGGCTTGAGGAAGTAGTTGCTGACACGCTTCTTCAGGTTCGCCGCCTTACCGACGTACAGCAGCTCGTCCTCCGCATCGAAATAGCGGTAGACGCCTGGCGAGGTGGTGAGGTGGCGGACGAAGGCCTTGCCGTCGAACGGATGCGACTCGGTGTGCTCCATAGCCGACATTTTAGCGTGTCGGCGCGGACCAGACGCGAAAAACGCCGGCATGGGGTGGACCATGCCGGCGCTATGCCTTCCGTGGGCTGTCGCCGTCCTTGGGGGATGACAGTGGCGACAGGGATAGATTAAGGGTTCGCCCCCGGCGACGCCCTCGGGCTAGGCCGGTTATGGGTGTCGGGCTCGCCCTCGTTGCGCTGTAGGGGAAGCCTGACCCCATTCAGCGGCCGCCCGAGGCAAGCCAGCGCTCGGCCCGGACCAGATCCTCGGCGGTGTCGATGCCCGGCGGGAACGGCTCCGGGGTCAGCTGGACCGAAATGGCGTAGCCGTGCTCCAGCACGCGCAGTTGCTCGAGCGATTCCGCCCGCTCCAGCGGCGTCCTCGGCAGGGCTGCCAGCCGGCGCAGAAAGCCCGCGCGGTAGGCATAGATGCCGATATGACGCAGGAAGGGCACATCCGCAGGCAGGCTGTCCCGGCTCTGGGCGAAGGGGTCGCGCGCCCAGGGGGCCGGCGACCGGGTGAAATAAAGCGCGCGGCCGTTGCTGGCGCGGACCACCTTGACGATGTTCGGATCGAAGAACTCGTCGGCATGCGTGATCGGCGTGGCCAGCGTGGCCATGGGGGCGTCATCCCCCGCCAGGGTAGCCACCACGGCGCGGATGCCGGCAGCCGGGGCGAAAGGCTCATCGCCCTGCAGGTTGACCACGATGGTGTCTTCGGGCCAGCCGAAATTGTTGGCCGTCTCGGCGATACGGTCGCTGCCCGACGCGTGGTCGTCGCGGGTCATGCAGACCAGGATGTCCTCTCCGCAGCCGCGCAACTCGCGCGCGACCCGGTCGTCGTCGGTGGCGACGACCACCTGCGCGGCACCGGCCTGCCCTGCCCGGGTCGCCACGCGGCGGATCATCGACTCGCCGTCGATCTTCAGCAGTGGCTTGCCCGGCAACCGGGTCGAACCGAACCGCGCGGGCACGACGACGACGAAGGGTGGGAGCTTCTGAGCCATGACGACATCCGTAACAGGAAAGCAAAGCCTAACGCCTTCCCGTTACGGGGGCCATGTATCAGCCTGCGCTTTCCAGCTGAAAACCGACGCCGTTTGCCAGTTCCATGAAGCCGGGGAACGAGGTGGCGACATTGGCGCAGTCGCCGATGGTGATCGGCGCCGAGGCGACGAGGCCGGCGATGGCGAAGCTCATGGCGATACGGTGGTCGCCATGGCTGTCGATCGTCCCGCCACCGATCGTGCCGCCCTGGATCATCGCGCCGTCCGGCAATTCATCGAATTTCACGCCGCAGGCTTGCAGGCCCGCCGCCATGCTGGCGATGCGGTCCGATTCCTTCACGCGCAACTCGGCGGCACCACGAATCGTGGTGAGTCCATCGGCGACGGCGGCCGCGACGAACAAGGCAGGAAACTCGTCGATCATGTCCGGCACGATATCCAACGGCAATGCCACGCCGTGCAATCGCCGGTAACGGACGACGAGATCGCCGATGTCTTCACCACCGCTGCTGCGCTCGTTCTCCACGGAAATATCCGCGCCCATCAACTCCAGCGCGGCCAGGAGGCCCGTGCGACGCGGGTTCAGGCCCACGCCTTTCAGGCGCAACGCCGAACCGGGCACGATGCAGGCTGCGACGATGAAGAACGCTGCGGACGAGATATCCGCCGGCACATCCACGTCGACGGCATGCAAGGTGTGGCCACCCTCGACCGTCGCCTTGCCCGGCGAATACTCGATCGGCCAGCCGAAGGCCTTGAGCATGCTCTCGGTGTAGTCGCGGGTCGGATGCGGCTCGATGACTTCGGTCTTGCCCTCGGCATACAGGCCGGCCAGCAACAGTGCCGACTTGATCTGCGCGCTGGCGACAGGCGGGTGATACGTGATGCCCTTGAGCTTCGATCCGCCATGGATGCGCAACGGTGGCTTGCCATCGTCCGTGTCGATCGACGCGCCCATCGTGGTGAGCGGATCGGTGACGCGACGCATAGGCCGGCGTGACAGCGACTCGTCGCCGACCAGCGTCGAATCGAAAGCCTGCCCCGCAAGCAGGCCGGCGAGCAGGCGCATGCCGGTTCCCGCGTTCCCGCAATCGAGGGGCTCGGTGGTACCGCGCAACCCGTGCAGACCCACGCCATGCACGAGACGTTCGCCGGCAGCAGGCGTTTCGAAACGCACGCCGAGCTTGCCGAGGATGGCCGCGGTCGCGCGGGTATCCTCACCTTCGAGGAAACCGCGAATATGCGACGTGCCCTCGGCCAGCGCGCCAAACATCAGCGCGCGGTGGGATACCGACTTGTCGCCGGGCACGACCACGTCGCCCCGCAAAGGGCCGGCAGCGGTACGGCTCAGCCAATCCAGGCGGGTCATGGCAGGTTCTCCAGAAGACGTTGCAGCTCGGCACGGCTACCGACGCTGACCCGCACCGTGTGCGGCAGACGGTAGCCACCCATCGGGCGGACGATCACGCCGCGTTCGAACAGGTGAGCTTCGAAGGCGGCGGCATCGCGACCGAGGTCGACGAGCAGGAAGTTGGTTTGTGACGGAAGCACCCGCAAGCCGCGGGCCGTGAGTTCGTCGGCCAGCCATGCGCGATCGCGGTGGTTCGCCTCGCGCACGCGTGCGCGATGTTCGTGATCGCCCAGCGCCGCTTCGGCAGCGGCCAGCGCCACACCGTTGACGTTGAAGGATTCGCGAAGCCGCTCGCAGACGGCGGCAACGGACGGGTGACTGAGCATGTAGCCGATACGCAGGCCCGCTAGCGCGTAAGCCTTCGAGAACGTGCGTGTGACGACGAGATTCGGAAAGCGAGCGAGCAGGTGCATCGCCGTACTCAGGCCCGGCGCATCCACGTACTCGTGGTACGCCTCGTCCACGACGACGAGGGTGTCCGCCGGCACCTTGCCGAGGAAACCCTCGAGCGCGGCGTCGGTGAACCAGGTGCCCGTCGGGTTGTTCGGATTGGCGAGGTACACCAGTCGCGTCGACGGCGTCACCGCCGCCGCGATCGCATCGAGGTCATGCCCGTAGGGCGCCACCGGATGGTCGGCAGGCAACGCGGGCACGGCAACGGACGGCGCACCGGCCGCGGCGGCGGCGATCGGAAACACAGCGAAGCCATATTGCGAATGCACGACCGGGTGCTCGGCATCCGCGAAGCACTGCGCCAGCAACATCAGCAGCTCATGCGAGCCGTTACCCAACGTGATGCCGGAGACGGGCACGCCCAGTTCCGTCGACAACCGGTGTTTCAGCGCAGCGCCGAGAGGATCGGGATAGCGCCAGATGTCTTCGAGAACGCGCGTGGCAGCCCGCATCGCCAGCGGGCTCGGCCCAAGCGGGTTTTCGTTGGAACCGAGCTCGGACAACACCGCACCGAATTGCAGGCGCAGCGCAGGAAGATCATGACCGGGATCGTAGGCACGCAGGGCCGACGTCGCCCGGTTGGCGAGCGTGGCTGCATCGAACGCGGCGGTCATGGCAACGCGACGGGGTAGGAGCCGAGCACGCGTACGTCCGCGGCGGCCGGTTTCATTTCCTCGAGCGCGGCCTGGAGTGCCTCGTCCTCGACATGGCCCGAGACATCGATGAAGAACGCGTACTGCCATTTGCCCGTATGCGCCGGGCGCGATTCGATGCGGTTCATGCTGATGTCGTGGCGCGCAAGCGGGCTCAGTACGTCGTAAAGCGCACCGGGCTTGTCCTTCACCGAAACGAGCAACGACGTACGATCGTTGCCCGAGGGCGGGAAGATCGAACGACCGATGACAAGGAAGCGCGTGGTGTTGTCCGAGCGATCCTCGATCGGGCCAGCGATCGTTTTCAGACCGTAGACGCGACCGGCGATATCGCCGGCGATCGCCGCGGATTCCGGCGCCAGCCGTGCCATGCGCGCGGCTTCGGCATTGCTCGACACCGGCACGCGCTCGGCGTCCGGGAGGTTCACACGCAGCCACGCCTGGCACTGCTGCAACGACTGCGGGTGCGAGAAGACGCGCTTGACGTCCTTCAACTCGCCGCTCAACGAGAGCAGGTTCTGGTGGACGCGCAGCTCCACTTCGCCGCAGATGGTGGCCTTGGAAACCAGGAACATATCCAGGGTCATCTGGATCATGCCCTGCCCCGAGTTCTCCACTGGCACCACGCCGAAGTCGGCATTGCCGGCAGCCACCTCCTGGAACACTTCCTCGATGCTACCCAGCGGCAGGCCGTAGGCGGCGTGGCCGAAATGCTTGCGCACCGCCTGTTCGCTGAAGGTGCCTTCGGGGCCGAGGAAGCCGATCTTCAGCGGCTGTTGCTGCGAAAGGCACGACGACATGATTTCGCGGAACAGACGCACCAGCTCCGCATTCGGCAACGGGCCGTCGTTGCGATCGATCACGCCACGCAGCACCTGGGCCTCCCGTTCGGGTCGGTAATATTCCACCGCCGCCTTCAACGGGCCTTTGGCCCGGCCGACCTGCTGTGCCCAACGGGCACGCTCGCTGATGAGCGACTGCAGTTGCTGGTCGATGCTGTCGATGCGCGTACGCGCCTCGACGAGCGTTGCTTGTTTGTCGGCAGGGGTCTTACTCATGGACGTCCAGGCGGCTAAGTGGTTACAAATGAAACGGTTACCACCGCAACAGCTATGCTGCAGTGCGGTGACCCCCGACTTTAACCGTGCTTCGCCGCAAAGTCCCGCATGAAGTTTACGAGCACGTCCACGGCTTCTTGCGGAACTGCGTTGTACAGCGATGCACGCATGCCGCCGACGGCCTTGTGGCCCTTCAGCGCAAGCAGGCCCGCAGCTTCGGATTCGGCGAGAAAAACCGCATCCAGCGCGCTGTCGTGCAAGGTGAATGGCACGTTCATTCGTGAACGTGCATCGACCGCGACAGGGCTGCGATAGAAACCGCCGGAGGCCTCGAAGGCGTCGTACAGCGTCTTCGCCTTGCGTGCGTTGCGCTCTCCCATCGCGACGAGGCCGCCCTGCGCTTCGAGCCATTCGAAGGTGAGACCGGCCAGATACCAGCCCCACGTATTGGGCGTATTGAGCATGGAATCGTTGGCGGCGTGCTCGGCGTAGCGGAAGATCTTCGCCATCGGCCGTCCCTTACGCGCCAGCAGGTCGTCGCGAATAATCATGACCACCAGGCCGGACGGCCCGATGTTTTTCTGCGCGCCCGCATAGATCAGCCCGAACTTCGAGACATCGACCGGCTCACTCAGGATATTCGACGACATGTCGGCGACGAGCGGAACGTCRCCTACGTCCGGCACGGCGTGAAATTCCACGCCGTGGATCGTTTCGTTCGGCGTGTAATGCACGTACGAGGCGCCGGGGTTGAGGTCCCAGCGCTCGCGCGGCGGCAAGTCAAGGTAATGCTCCTCCTCCGACGTACCCGCCACGCGGGCATCGATGTAAGGCGCCGCTTCGCGCACGGCTTTCTCGCCCCAGTGCCCGGTGACGATGTAATCGGCGGTGTCGCCATCGGCGGCGAGGTTCATCGGGATCTGGGCGAAATGCTGTGTGGCGCCACCCTGCAGGAACAACACCTTGTAGCCGGCAGGCACGGCGAGCAGCCGGCGCAGACGCTCTTCCGCGGTGGCGGCCAGCTGCATGAAAGCCTTGCCACGATGGGACAGCTCCATGACGGAGGCGCCCGATCCGTTCCAGTCGAGCATTTCGGCCTGCGCGCGCGTCAACACCGCTTCGGGTAGCGCCGCCGGTCCGGCGCTGAAATTCCAGGCTCTGCTCACTTGGTCTCGTCCACGGGGAAGGTCCCCGCATTATGCCGCTCAAAAATGGACGAACAGCACCATGGCGATGCCCAAAGCGAGGACGGCAGCCGTCAGGATCAGCCACCACACCTCGCCACGTGGGCCGGCGATGTCCTCGGGAAGCGCGTCATCCGGCTCGGGCTCAGGCATGACGATGATCGGCTCGGCAGACCAGCCCGGCCCGTCGAGAACGAAGCGATGCGCAGCCAGGCCGATCTGATCGCCGGGCTGCAACGAAGCACGCACCACTTTCACGCCATTGACGCGCACGGCGTGGCGGGCGGGCACGCGGGCACCATCGAGGATCAGCTCGCCATCCTCCCAGGCCAACACGAGCAGCGCGGCATCGTTGYCGGGTAATTCCAGGGGCAGCGCGCCGTGCGTGGCGCCGAGTTCAAGGCGGTCACCCACCGGAATGGTGCGTCCGGACAGCGGTCCGGCCACCGGGCGCAGGGCCACCGTGCAGCGGGCATCGGTCGGTGCGGCTACCTCGCGTGCGTCGAGATCCGCGTCGTCACGGATGAGCATGCGGCAGTCGCCCAGCGAGAGGCTGTCGCCCGCCCGCAGGAGGGCGCGCTCACGCACGGGACGCGCATTGACATAGACCCGGCCGGCATCGGGCACGACATCCAGCACCAGGCCGCGACGGTCGCGGTGGATACGGACATGGTTGGCGGCTACCTGGCTCTCGGAGACGACGAGGTCGTTGTCGTCGGCGCGACCGATCGTGAGGACGGGCCGTGACCAGTGGAAATCACCGCGAGCCGAGCTGACGAATTCGATGCGCATGGAGGAACCGGGACGTTGACGAAGCGACTTTAGCAGAGTGCGGTATCTGTTTGAACGCAAAGGTGTCGACGTCACGTGATGCAAGGGCCTGATAAACTCCGGCGCTTTCCAATGGACGAGGACGCCTCATGGCGAAGATCGATATCCGCCGCCCGCACGGCAAGACCGTGGCCGAGGCGCGCGCCGTGGTCGAACGTGTGGCCGATCGCATGCGTGAGAAGTTCGGCACCGAGGGCGCCTGGGATGGCGACACCCTCACCTTCCAGCGTTCGGGCGTCAAAGGCGCCATCGCCGTTTCCCCCAGCGATGTGCACGTGACCGCCGAGCTCGGCATGCTCCTGTCGCCGCTGAAGGGCGCGATCGAAGAAGAGATCCGCAAGAAGCTCGACGAACAGTTCGCCTGAGCGCCCCCCGGCTGGCTCGCAAGGGCCAGCTGTGGCATACTAATGGACTTATGCGGCCATTCCGGCCGTTCATCCGACCCGGAACACATGGCAAAAGACGACGTCATCGAAATGGAAGGCACGGTCCAGGAGACCTTGCCCAACACCATGTTCCGCGTGCAGCTCGAGAACGGGCATGTCATTACTGCCCACATCTCCGGCCGCATGCGTAAGCATTACATCCGCATCCTGACGGGCGATAAGGTGAAGGTCGAAATGACCCCCTACGACCTGACCAAGGGTCGCATCACCTACCGCATGAAATAAGCGACGTTGATGCGATAACGAGAAAGGCCGCGCAGTGCGCGGCCTTTTTTCGTGCCTGTAAGAAAGCCCGATGCCTTCTGTGGGAGCCGCTTCAGCGGCGATGCCCTTTGGGGGCACCGCCACTTAAGATCCTGACGGACCTTATGCCGTCACATGCGCCGGCTCCGCCGACTCCGTCTCCACATGCAGCTCGTCGCCTTCGACCGACAAGGTGACCTTGCCACCCTCGGCCAGCTTGCCGAACAGCAACTCGTCCGCCAGTGCACGCTTGACCTTGTCCTGGATCACGCGGGCCATCGGGCGAGCACCCATCTGCGGATCGAAGCCGTGCTCGGCCAACCAGCGACGAGCCTCCGGCGTCACATCCACACTGACCTTCTTCTCGGTCAACTGGGCTTCCAGCTCGATCAGGAACTTGTCCACCACGCGCAGGATGTGGTCGAAGTCCAGGGCGTTGAACTGGATGATCGCGTCGAGACGGTTGCGGAACTCCGGCGTGAACATGCGACGCAGGGTCTCCATGGCATCCGGGGCGTGGTTCTGCTTCATGAAGCCGATGCCGCGACGCGAAGCCAGCTGGGCGCCGGCGTTCGTGGTCATGACGATCACGACGTTCTTGAAGTTGGCCTCGCGACCATTGGTATCCGTCAGCACACCGCGATCCATGACCTGGAGCAGGATGTTGTAGACGTCAGGATGGGCCTTCTCGATTTCGTCCAGCAACAGCACGCAATGCGGATGCTTGGTGATCTGCTCGGTGAGCAGGCCACCCTGGTCGAAGCCGACATAACCCGGAGGCGCACCGACCAGGCGCGAGACCGAATGCGCTTCCATGTACTCGGACATGTCGAAGCGGACCATCTCGATACCCAGCTGCATGGCGAGCTGCTTGGTCACTTCCGTCTTGCCGACGCCCGTGGGACCGGCGAGCAGGAAGCTACCGATCGGCTTGGACGGATCGCCCAGGCCGGAACGGGCCATCTTGATCGACGAAGCCAGGGCCTCGATCGCGGCGTCCTGACCGAACACGACCATCTTCAGGTTGCGCTCGAGGTTACGCAGCACGTCGCGATCCGACGCCGAGACCTGCTTGGCCGGGATACGCGCCATCTTGGCCACGATGTATTCGATCTCGGCGACGTCCACTTTGCCCGTGCGCTGATCTTCCGGCAGCAGGCGCTGGCGGGCACCGGCTTCATCGATGATGTCGATGGCCTTGTCCGGCAGCAGGCGGTCGGGGATGTGCTTGACCGAGAGGTCCACCGCGGCGCGCAGCGCCTCACCCGTGTATTCCACGGAGTGGTGTTCCTCGAAGCGGCTCTTCAGGCCCTTCAGGATTTCGATGGAATCGGCCACGGTGGGCTCGACGACGTCGATCTTCTGGAAGCGACGAGCCAGCGCGCGATCCTTCTCGAACACGCCACGGAATTCCTGGAACGTGGTCGAACCGATGCAACGCAGCTCACCCGAAGCCAGCATCGGCTTGATCAGGTTGGAGGCGTCCATGGTGCCGCCGGACGCGGAGCCCGCACCGATGATGGTATGAATCTCATCGATGAACAGGATCGTGTTGGGCTGCTTCTTGAGCTGGGCGATGACCGCCTTCAGGCGCTTTTCGAAGTCGCCGCGGTACTTGGTGCCGGCAACCAGGGCGCCAAGGTCCAGCGACCAGATCGTGCAGTCTTCCAGCACTTCCGGGACCTGACCCTCGACAATGCGCTTGGCCAGACCTTCGGCCAGGGCGGTCTTGCCCACGCCGGCTTCGCCGACATAGAGCGGGTTGTTCTTGCGCCGACGGCAGAGCACCTGGATGGTCCGCTCGACCTCGTCCTCGCGGCCGATGAGCGGGTCGATCTTGCCCTGGATGGCAAGCTCGTTCAGGTTGCTGGCGTATTCGCTGAGCGGGTTGCCCTTGCTCTCGCCGCCTTCCTCGCCATCCCGCTCGGGGTTGGACGACTGGGCTGCCGACTCGTCGCCGATCTTGGCGATGCCGTGCGAGATGTAATTGACCACGTCCAGGCGGGTGATTTCCTGCTGATGCAGGAAATAGACGGCATGGGAGTCCTTTTCGCCGAAGATAGCGACCAGCACGTTGGCGCCGGTGACTTCCTTACGGCCCGAGGACTGCACATGGTAGACGGCGCGCTGCAGCACCCGCTGGAAGCCCAGCGTGGGCTGCGTATCGCGCTCGTCCCCGGCCGGAAGCACCGGCACGGTCTCGGCGATGATCCGCTGGAGATCGGCCGCGAGGCGCGGCAGATCGACGCCACAGGCCCGCAAGGCGGCCAGGGCGGAGGTGTTTTCAGTCAGGGCGAGCAGCAGGTGCTCGACCGTCATGAATTCGTGGCGTTGTTCCCGGGCCTGCTTGTAGCAGTGCCCGATGGTGACTTCGAGATCCTTGCTGAACATACGGACCGTCTCCGATAGCTGTGGGCGGCGGGGACCAGCCCCTGTCAATGCCGCATGAACACCAAATGGGGCATCGCCTACATCTTTTCCATAGTGCACAACAGCGGGTGCTGGTGAGACCGTGAGTATTCGTTGACCTGTGTCACCTTCGTTTCTGCCACCTCGCGGGTGAAGACCCCGCACACGCCCTTGCCCCGGGTGTGTACGTGGAGCATCACCTGGACCGCGCGTTCCTGGTCCATGCCAAAAAAGCTACGCAATACCTCGATCACGAAATCCATCGGGGTGAAGTCGTCGTTGAGCAAAACGACCTGGAAGAGCGGCGGCCGCGCCGTCTCCGGACGCGTTGTTTCGATGGCGAGGCCGTGGCCCCGGTCGCTTTCCTGATCGTGTTCGTGTTCCTGGGACATTAATTAAGAACCTTCGGTACGCGATTCGATTATATACACCGGTTTCCCGACCGCTTCGGGGTCGACATCCACAGGTAATGGCACAATATGCCTTTTACCAGAGCCCCTCCCCCCCCATTAAGCCGATGCCATCCTCACTTTCCCAGGCCGAAAACGTTTGGTGCCCCCGTGTCACGGTGGCTTGCGTGGTCGCGCGCGGCGATCGCTTCCTCATCGTCGAGGAGGAGATTTTTGGCGAGCTCGCCTACAACCAGCCCGCCGGCCACCTCGATCCGAACGAAACGATCCAGGCCGCCGCGGTTCGCGAAACCCTCGAGGAAACCGGCTACACCATCGTCCTCGACGCCTTTCTTGGGGTCTGGCAGTGGATCAGCCACGAACACGGCGAGCAGGTGCTGCGCTTCAGCTTTGCCGGCCATGTGGTCGCCCATGACCCGGATCGCACGCTCGACGAAGGCATCCGCCGCGCCCTGTGGCTGCGCCGGGACGAGATCGAGGCCCTGGGCTCGCGCCTGCGCAGCCCGCTGATCCTGCCCACCCTCGATGCCTGGCTGGACGGCCGGCGCCTGCCGCTGGATACGGTGGACAGCCTGCTGCCCCAGGCAACGCCGTGAAGGTCATCCTCGGCGTCTCCGGCGGCGTGGACTCCTCGGTCGCGGCCCTCCTGCTCCAGCAGGCCGGGCACGAGGTCGAGGGCATGTTCATGCAGAACTGGGAGGAAGACGACCGTTCCGGCCCCTGTACCACCGACGACGACCGCAAGGACGCCGTGGCCGTGTGTGGCCGACTGGGCATTCCGTTCCACGCGCGCAACTTCGCCGGCGAGTACTGGGACGGCGTCTTCGCCTACTTCCTGGCCGAGTACGCGGCGGGCCGGACGCCCAACCCGGACGTGCTCTGTAACCGCGAAATCAAGTTCAAGACCTTCCTCGAGCACGCACAGGCCCTGGGCGCGGAAAAGATCGCGACCGGTCACTACGCGCGCGTCGACTTGCACGAGGGCCGCTACCGCCTGCTGCGCGCGGTCGACGCCGCCAAGGACCAGAGCTACTTCCTCCATGCGCTGGGCCAGAAGCAGCTGGCCGCCACCCTGTTTCCGGTCGGCGAGATCGAGAAGCCGCTGGTTCGCGAACTGGCCCGCGAAGCGCACCTGCCCACGCATGCCAAAAAGGACTCCACGGGCATCTGCTTCATCGGCGAGCGCGACTTCCGCGCGTTCCTGGCCCAGTACCTCCCGGCCCGGCCCGGCCCGATGGTCGACCCCGACGGCCGTGTCATCGGCGAGCACCAGGGCGTCATGTATTACACGCTCGGCCAGCGCAACGGCCTGGGCATCGGCGGTCGCGCCGATGCGCCGAACGAGCCCTGGTATGTGGTCGGCAAGGATGTCGGGACAAACACACTGATCGTGGCCCAGGGCGGCGAGAACCGCTGGCTGCAGTCCTCGCGGCTCACCGCCACCGATGTCACCTGGGTGGCCGGCGAACCACCCGCGAACGGCGCCGAGCCCTCGGGCCCCGGTTTCCGCTGCACCGCCAAGACCCGTTACCGCCAGGCCGACCAGGCGTGCACCGTCGAACTGCGCGGCGACACGCTGCACGTCGTTTTCGACGAGCCGCAACGCGCCGTCACCCCCGGCCAGTCCGTGGTCCTCTACGACGGTGAGGTCTGCCTCGGCGGCGCGGTGATCGACGCCACCAATGCCCCCTACGGCGGCCTGAGCCCATGACGCACCGCACTGCTCTTGTAGGAGCCGATTTATCGGCGATGGGTGCYTGCGACAACACCCAAAGCTGCGCTCCGCAGGGATCGCCGATGAATCGGCTCCTACAGACGAATCCCCACTCCTTTTCTGAGCTTTATTCATGAACGAAGAACGCGTCCTCGCTCTCGCCGGGGTTTTCCAGGGCGCTGCCCTGGCCCAGCAGATGGCCACCGATGGCCGCTGCGACGAGGTGGCGTTCGAGGCCACCCTCGCCAGCGTCTTTCGCATCGATGCCGACTCGGTTGCTTCGGTCTATGGCGGTGTGAGCGGCGTGCGCCGTGGCCTGCGCACCCTGGTCGCGCAGTTCGAGGACGAAACGCGCGACGTCGCCGTCATGCGCATGGCGATCACCGTGCTTCGCCTCGAGCGCTCACTGTCGCGCAACCGTCCCATGCTCGACCGTCTGCGCGAGGGCGTCATCGCCACGMAGCGCCAGGTCGAGCACTTCGGCATCAACCATGCGAACGTCACCGCGCGGCTGGCCGAGGTCTACGCCTCGACATTGTCGACACTGAAGCCGCGCGTGATGGTCACCGGCAACCCGACGCATCTGCAGCAGAAAGCCAACGTGGATCGCGTGCGCTCCGCCCTGCTCGCCGCCGCACGCTCGGCGGTGCTCTGGCACCAGTTGGGTGGGCGGCAGTGGCACCTGCTCATCTACCGGAAGCAGTGCGCGATGCTCGCGCGGGGGCTGCTGACCGGGTCGACGCTCGAAGGCGGCGGCTGAGGTCACGCTGCAACACCCTGCTTGGTAGGAGCCGATTCATCGGCGATAACCAGGTCGCCGCAGAACCGCATCGCCGATGAATCGGCTCCTACCGAGCAGGGTGCGGTTGCCGGACAGCGAGCGATTACCGAGCCGCGTGCAACGGTTACGGCGCGGCCGCATCCAGCCCCGGAATCGTCCCCGCCAGCTCCCGCAACAAATCGCCAAACCGCGCCAGATCGTCCCGCCACGGCGTAGCGCTTCGCCAGTAGAGCGCGATATGGCGCCCCGGCCGCGCCCCCTGCACCGCCGCCAGCACGACATTGGGGATCGAACCCAACCGATCGTGGGCGAGGATCGGAACCAGTGTGTAGCCCCCACGCAGGGCCACCAGCGTCGCCAGGCTCTCGATGCTCAGGTCCTGGATGCGCTCCGGCCGCGCCGCGCCCGGCATGCCGAGGTCCGACACGCCGTTGCCGTGACTTTCCGCCATCAGCGTCGCGTCCGCGGCATCCAGTTCGGTGAGCGCGATGGCGCTGCGGCCGGCCAGGGCATGGCCCGCCTGCAACAGCAATTCATAGGGTTCGAAGAAGAGCGCCGTCGACTCCAGGCCGGTGATCGTGGCGCTGGGCGGCGCCAGCACGGCGTCCAGCTCACCTTCGTGAAGACGCCGAAGCAGACCTCGCGGCTTGCCCTCGGAGATGGTCAGCCGGGCGCCGGKGAACCGCAGGGGAAAGGGCTCGATGAAATGGGGAAGCAGGTACGGCCCGAGCGTCGATGGCACGCCCAGACGGAGTTCGCTGCCGAAAGCGACGTCGCCAGCCCGGGCCGCATGCTCCAGATGCTCGGCCGCGCTCAGCACCGACTCGATATAACCGAGTAATCGCTGGCCGCTGGTGGTGGGCACGACGCGTCGACCGCCGCGCTCGAACAGCGGCATACCCAGCGCCTGCTCCACCTTCTGCACCTGATGAGAAAGGCCGGACGGACTGATGTACATGGCGCGGGCCGCGCTGTTGAAGCTGCCCTCGCGGGCCACGGCCTGGACCAGGGCAAGGTCGCGCAGGGACACCGATGACAGGGCCATCGAAATCATCGAACGCTGCGTGCCATCAAATACGTTTGCGCCCATCGTCCGCCCGCTCCATCCTTTCGCCGCCGAATTCGCGCGGCATGCTGCGCCACCAACCCGCCATTCTAGCCGGTCACCGGTCTCACGGCGGTCGCACGCAAGGCCCAGACTGCGCGATAATCGACGCTTTGGCGTCCCCACAAGGGGCGTCAGGCCTCCCCAGCTTAAGAACACGCCAGGAGTACAGCATGAAAGACTCGTTCTCAGTCCGAGACAGCATCGAAGTCAACGGCAAGCGCCACACCATCGCCAGCCTGGCCAAGTTCGGCGAAAAGTTCGACATCAAGCGCCTGCCCTACTCGATGAAGATCCTGCTGGAGAACCTTCTCCGCCAGGAAGACGGCCTGAACGTCACCTCGAAGGAAATCGAGGCGGTGGCCAAGTGGGATTCCAAGGCCGAGCCGGAGATCGAAATCTCCTTCATGCCCGCCCGCGTGGTCCTGCAGGACTTCACCGGCGTGCCCTGCGTGGTCGACCTGGCCGCCATGCGCGATGCCGTCGCCAAGCTCGGCGGCGACCCGAACAAGATCAACCCGCTGGCGCCGGCCGAACTGGTCATCGACCACTCGGTGCAGGTCGACGCGTTCGGTTCGGAAGGCGCGCTGGAACAGAACGTCGAGATCGAGTTCGAGCGTAACCAGGAGCGTTACTCGTTCCTGCGCTGGGGCCAGAAGGCGTTCAACAACTTCAAGGTCGTGCCGCCGCGTACGGGCATCGTCCACCAGGTGAACCTGGAGAACCTCGCCCGCGTCGTCTTCACCGCCGACGTCGACGGTGAGTCCTTCGCCTATCCGGATACCGTGTTCGGTACCGATTCGCACACCACCATGATCAACGGCCTGGGCGTGCTCGGCTGGGGCGTGGGTGGTATCGAAGCCGAAGCCGCCATGCTCGGCCAGCCGTCGTCCATGCTGATCCCGCAGGTCGTCGGCTTCCGCCTCACCGGCAAGCTCAGCGAAGGCGTGACCGCGACCGACCTGGTCCTGACCGTCACCCAGATGCTGCGCAAGCTCGGCGTGGTCGGCAAGTTCGTCGAGTTCTTCGGCGAAGGCCTGCCGAACCTGCCGCTCGCCGACCGCGCGACSATCGSCAACATGGSTCCGGAATACGGCGCSACCTGCGGCWTCTTCCCGATCGACCAGGAGTCGCTGAACTACATGCGCCTGTCGGGTCGCGACGAGGCGCTGATTTCCCTCGTCGAAACCTACGCCAAGGCCCAGGGCCTGTGGTACGACAAGGACACGCCGGACGCCGAGTTCACCACCACGCTCGAGCTCAACCTCGCCGACGTCCGTCCGTCCATGGCCGGCCCGAAGCGTCCGCAGGATCGCGTCCTTCTCGAAGGCGTGCAGGAAAGCTTCCTCGATGCCGTCGGCCCGCTCACGGCCAACCGCAAGCGCAAGAACGGCGACGACGTAGACAGCTTCAGCAATGAAGGTGGCGCCACGGCCGTCGGCAACCCGGCCAACACCGTCAGCAAGAGCGAAGGCGTGCTGGTCGAGAAGGACGGCAAGCAGTTCCACATCAACGACGGCTCAGTCGTGATCGCCGCGATC